>NZ_PVWO01000006.1 GCF_003003845.1 Chamaesiphon polymorphus CCALA 037
TCCACCCATCCACCCCTCCACTCCTCCACCCCTATGGGTCGTCCACTCAAAGCCAACTCCCTCAGCCCGCAGCATGTAATCGATGCGGCGATCGCTTGTCTCGATCGAGAAGGCGAATCTGCGTTGGGAGTAAATCGGGTAGCGCGAGAACTAGGAATCAAACCACCAGCGATCTACAAGCATTTAGATGGCAATACAGGGTTACGCCGTGCGGTGGCATTGCAAATCTGGCATCAATATCTAGCAGATTGCCACAGCCAAACAGTGGGGATCGCTGACAAACGAACGTTATTTCTCGCAGGTGCGCGAGCGACTCGCAACTTTGCCAAATCTTATCCCGCACGATATGCCGTAATGATGGAATATCAATTGCGTCCTACCGAGCCGCCAGAAGCCGAAATCATCCAGCACTCGCTCCGTTGGTTTCAAGATTCGTTGCAACTCTCAAGACTCAGCCCAGATGCACTCGTAGATACGATGCGGATGGTTAATGCGGCGATTTATGGTTTTATTATCAGAGAACGATCGGAATTAATGACACTCGATCGCGATCCCGATGCTAGTTATGAAGTGATGCTATCAGCTTTAGTCGTCGCGATCGAGTATATTCAAGCCATCTAAGAGCACACTTACTAACTTTTACGGTTATCGATCGTAAGATCGATCGCGATCGATGAAATTATGTACCAAGAGGGTTTTCGTTAAAATTAAGGAATATTCTTCCTACTTTTCCTCAATATATGGCAACGACTATCCTTGGTAATACTGGCATTGAAGTGACACCGATCGGATTTGGTACCTGGGCTTGGGGCGATTCTCTGTTCTGGGGATATGGTAAGGATTACGGCGAAATGGAGTTGCGGCAAGCTTTTCAAGCCGCAGTCAATAAAGGAATTACCTTTTTAGACACCGCTGAGGTGTATGGTTTGGGTAAGTCTGAACAACTGATCGGTAAATTCGTCAAAGAGAGTAGCGCAACTACCCAAATTGCGACTAAATACATGCCGCTCCCCTGGCGGTTTCGGAAAGAAGATGTAGCCGATGCTGTCACCGCCAGTCTCAAACGGCTGAGAATGCCCTCGATCGATCTATATCAAGTCCATTTTCCAGCTCCTTCATTTTTGAGTCAAGAAGGGTTGATGGATGCGCTAGCAGATGAGGTAGAGCAAGGGCGGATTAAGGCTGTCGGGGTGAGCAACTATAGTGCCCAACAACTCCGCGAAGCCCATCGGTTACTAGCGCGGCGCGGCGTACCTTTAGCTGTCAATCAAATGCGCTATTCGCTCATCACCCGCGAAATTGAAACGAATGGGGTACTTGCTGCCGCTCGCGAGCTAAATGTCACGATTTTGGCCTACAGTCCTCTAGCGCAAGGGCTATTGACTGGTAAGTATACTGCTGGCAACCCACCCACTGGCGCGCGGAGTCTGGACAAACGGTTTCAGACTGTTGGTTTGCAAAAAATTCAACCAGTCTTAAATAAACTGGCCGAACTGGGCGACAAATATTCCAAAACGCCCGCTCAGGTGGCTCTCAATTGGTTGATGTGCCAGCCAGGGGTAATTCCGATCCCAGGGATTAAAACCGCCACTCAGGTGGAGCAAAATGCTGGGGCTATGGGTTGGGAATTGTCAGCAGAAGAAGTAATGGAGTTGCGCTATCTGAGTTGAGACGCAATCGATCGAAATTAGGAGACAAGGGGTAATTCATGAATTACCCCTTGTCTCCTAATTTTGCACCAGCGTTAAACTGCTAGCTCAACGGCTTTTTAGCTACCAAATACTTGCTCATAAAATGCACTTCCGTGGGCAAGACTTCGGCAAAGCCAGCCTTGTACAGCCGCTCTACCAGGTTATCGTCCATGTAACTGCGATAATAAGGCTCGTGGAAAGTTTCGTAGAACATGTGCATCATGGCTTCAAATTCTGGCGAATCGCTCATCTGAATCGAATCGCAAATCACGAACGTGCCACCAGGTTTGAGTACGCGGTAACATTCCTCGATCGCTCTTTGACGTACCGCAGGCGGGAGTTCGTGGAATAAGAAGACGCAGGTAACGGCATGGAAGTAGTTATCGACATAAGGCAACTCTTCAATATTGCCTTGCAATAACTGCACCAACTCTCCTGGCATGTCGGCGAGCTGCTCGTTAGCTTTGCGTAGATATGCTCCAGATAAATCGACGCCAAATAGCGAAGCTTGGGGCAACATCGCCCGGATACCACGGAGGGTGCGCGCCGTACCACAGGCAGCATCGAGAATCCGAATTTGCTTGGCAGGAACGTCGCTAAAGGCTTTTAAACCAGCTTTGAGCGGAGCCAAGATCCGACGCCGCATCGCATCAGCACTGCCACCGAACAAAATCTCCACTTGGAGATCGTACAAGTTAGCAGACATGTCACTTAGGTATCCGCCAGTCTGATGGTGAAAATTCTGAACGTAGTAGCTGGGATAGCCATCAGTTTCGATCGTGCGATCGAAATCTTGATACTGCTTCGAGTCGGCACGCTGCCAAATGCTGGGCAGATCGATGACTAAAGAGGGATATTGGCGCAGATAATCTACCCAAGGTTCGTCGAATAGCAAGCTGGTGGGATATACACCGTTTTCTGCATCTTGCCAGTCTACTGCCTGGAGGTTGTCAACACGCTGCTGAAGCTCGGTAATTAATTGTGGTGGTACCGGGATCGTTGACAACTCGTTGGGCTTGAGAGCCTTACGAGCCTGAATACTGAGAACTTTGTGGGCGAAGCTCAAGTAGCTCTTGCCTTGTTGAAGCGTCTGGTAAGTTAGCTTGGTGAGTGTAGCGGCCATGGTAGTGAGAAGATTTTTATCAGTATTGTAAATAAATCTAACGAATTCTGAGGAGTTTGTAAATTAAATGCGGTTATATGAGTTTCAAGGTTTCTCTAAAAATAGAGGTCGATCGAACCGATCGAGACGGTCAACTAACCCGATCGCAGGCTATGATGGAGGGCCGCTATATCTAAATAATTAATTAAGTTTGTGTTAGGATTGGGGGAAATAGGTTTCAAATCCTAACGTAAACATGAGCAAAGTGCTGGTGTTAAATGCTTCCTATGAGCCGCTCAACATCACTGGTTGGCGACGTGCGGTAATCTTGATGCTCAAAGGCAAGGCAGAACAGGTCGAACACAATGGTAAATATTTAGCCAAAGACTTTCCGCTCCCAACGGTAATTCGCCTGCGGCATTACATTACAGTGCCATACCGAGAAATTCCCCTCACTCGTCGCAATGTGCTCAATCGCGACAATCACTCCTGTCAGTACTGTGGTTATAAGGGTGACGGTTTGACGCTAGATCATGTGATTCCCCGATCGCGTGGTGGCCCAGATACCTGGGAAAATTTGATTACGGCGTGTATGCGTTGCAATGTCAAAAAGGGCAACCGGACGCCCAAGGAAGCTAATTTACAGCTTTATACCCAGCCGCGCCGACCTTATAGCAGTCTGCACTATGAGGCTGTGACTCACATTAATAATGGCTCTCATGTGGAGTGGCGTAAGTATATTATTGGCATTTAGGATAATTGGACTGGTTGAGCAACTCTAAATACTATTAATTTGCACCATAACTCTGGGTTGCCAATCATTTTAAACTAATTTTTAGGCCAAAGTCTTCTTTTAGTTGTAAAAGTGCTTCGGCATTGCCTTTAGCATCATCTAGCGCATTGTGCGTATGTGCAGTTTTTCGTAAATGCTTAAAATTTACAAATGTATCTTTAACAAGTCCTTTGTAAAGGGAACCGAGATTATTGGACGTGTGTCCAAACGGATTTTGCCCGCAGAAATGGTGAAAATACCAATTGATAAACTGCCAATCAAACCCATTATTATCGGCGATAAACAAGGCTCGCCCAGAACTTGAGGTTTCAATCCAGGCGGCAAATCTTGACATTACAACTTGCGGATCTTCAAATGTTAATGTTTCCTCGCGGGTAAATTTACTAATTTCTAGAGCTTGGGGAATCCACTTATCTGAAATTGGTTTGAGTTGTGCGTAGAATGTTTTAGTTAGCGATGGCTCAACAACTACAGCCCCAAAGGAAATCATTGAATAATCACCTGGAATTGGGCCATCAGCTTCTACATCGATCGATATATAGCTCATTCAATACTTCACCAAATTATTAACACTAGAAACCCAACTTCTGTGAGAAGTTGGGTGTTTAAAAAGCAAAGATCGAGTTACACTCTACACGGGCGATAGCGTCCGACGCTTGCTGACCATTTGGAAGGTTTCGATAATGTCGCCTTCTTGCCAGTCATTAAACTTGTCTAAGCGGATACCGCATTCAAAGCCAGCATTGACTTCGCGCACGTCATCTTTGACACGCTTGAGGGAGTCGAGCGTACCTTCGTACACCAACGCACTTTTGCGGAGAACGCGAATGCTACAGTTCCGCAGGGCTTTACCTGAAAGGACATAACATCCGGCAATGTTGCCCCGTCCGGCTTGGAATACCGCCCGAACTTCCACTTGACCCAAGGGTTCTTCGACTTGTTCGGGGTCGAGGAGACCTTCCATCGCGCCTTGAATGTCGCTGAGGAGGGCGTAGATGATGTTGTATTCGCGGACATCGACACCAGCCTCATCAGAGGCCGCACGCGCGCCGCTGGCTAAGGTAGTATTGAAGCCGATAATGACGGCACCACTGGCTGCTGCTAGATCGACGTCAGTTTCAGTGATTTCGCCTGCTGCGGAGAGCAGTACGCGTACCTGGACTTCGTTTTGAGGTAGCTGACGCAGCGAACCGAGAATTGCTTCGACGGAACCTTGAACGTCTGCTTTGAGGATCAGGTTGAGTTCTTTGAGTTCGCCTTCTTGTGCCTTAGCAGACAAGCTGTTCAGGGTAACGCGGCGGGAAGCCATCATCTGTTGGAGTCGCGATTGACGGCGTTCGGCAGAACGGACATCGGCAATAGCACGAGCTTCTTTTTCGACGAAGACTTCAAACTCATCGCCAGCTTGCGGGACATCGCTCAAACCGAGGACTTCTACGGCAAAAGAGGGGCTAGCTGCCTCGACGCGCGCTAAACGATCGTCTACCATCGCCCGAACTTTCCCGAAGACGTGTCCGGCAACTAAAGTTTCACCGACGCGCAGGGTACCGTTTTGTACCAAGAGAGTTGCAACGGGGCCTTTGGCTTTGTCGAGGTGAGCTTCAATGACGGTACCGCGAGCGGTACGATCGGGGTTAGCGTGGAGATCTTCAATATCGGCGACTAACAGAATCATTTCGAGCAGGGTATCGAGATTCTCGCCTTTGAGAGCACTAACTTCGACCATGATCGTATCGCCACCCAGATCTTCCGATTGGAGGTTGAAGGCGATTAATTCCTGTTTGACGCGAGCGGGGTTGGCACCTGGTTTATCGATTTTGTTGATAGCGACGATAATCGGTACTTCGGCGGCTTGAGCGTGCCGAATTGCTTCGATCGTTTGCGGACGGACGCCATCATCGGCAGCTACGACCAGGATGGCAATGTCTGTCACCCGCGCACCGCGAGCGCGCATAGCGGTGAAGGCTTCGTGACCTGGCGTATCGAGGAATACGACCTGTTGAGTTTCGCCTTCATGTTCCATATCGACGTGGTAAGCACCGATATGTTGGGTAATTCCTCCGGCTTCTCCCTGAGCTACTTTGGTCGATCGAATGGCGTCGAGTAATGTGGTCTTACCATGATCGACGTGACCCATGATCGTGACTACTGGCGGACGACGTTGGAGTAGGTCTAAATCTTCAACATCGAGCATTTCGGTAACTTTAGTGGCCGCAGCTTGTTCGACACCCGTCACGACGGCGACGTCCATTTCTTCAGCGACCATGGTGGCTGTATCGACATCGAGAATCTGCGTGACGCTAATCGCCATGCCTTTGAAGAAAAGCTGTTTGACGATTTCCGTTTCCGGTACCATCAGCATTTCTGCTAAATCTCGGACGGTGATACTACCCATTAGGGTAATCGACTCTGGTTTTTCAACAGTGTTCTTTTGTTCGCGCTTGTTATTACTACTGCGTTCTTTAGCCTGTTGATCCCCCTTCATTACGGGTTTTTTGCGCTGCGCGGGAACTGCGGCTGGGCGAATGCCGCCGCCAGTGCCGATCTTCTGCTTGGCTGGTCGCGCGATCGACAGGCTGACGATCGTTTCTGTCGCGTTGTCGTTACCATCAAAATCGTCATCTTCATCATCTTCGTCGATGACAACTGTTTTGACGCGTTTCCCTTTGGCCGGAACTTTGGCCTTGGCGGTTTCGACTTCTTCTTCTTCTTTACTCCAGCCTTTGCCTTTGTTGACTGGCTTCCGCAGCGGTGGCCGCTTGAGTTCGAGATCGATGGGCGTTGGCACATCATCTTTCTCGGTAGCCGCACCGTCTTTCCCTGGTGCGCCCGGTCGAGTGGGGCCTGTGCCTTGGGGTTTGATCTGCACGATCCGAGCGGGCGGACGGTTCAGCGGTGGAGCCTCAGCTTCAGTTTTGGCAACTGGCTTGCGCGGGGCACTAGTCCCCGGACTGCGGGTGGGCGCACCAACAGCAGGGCGGTTGCTCGGCGGTTCGTTCTTAACTAGCTGAGATTTGGGAATCGGTTTATTGGGAACTGGGGGGCGAACTCCTGGCACCGCAGGGGCGTTCTCGCCGCTATCATTTGTCGGCTGAGTCGGCGCATTATCGCCAGCAGTAGGGCGGGCTGGAGGGCCTGATAATTGGGGTTTGGGTGCTGGCGGCTGCACTGGCGCGGTCGCTCTGACCGCCCGATTGGGGTTCGCTGTTTCACCAGCAGTTTCTGGGCGGCGCACGGGAGTGGCACCTTCACCCACAGGTGTCGGACGGACGACTGGTCGGCTGACCGCAGGCGCGGGCGGTGCGGCAGGTCTCGATGGCGGTTGCTGTGCTGTCACAGGCGGTTGTGGCATCAAGGATGGTTTGGGCTGGCTGTCGCTCTTGTGTTCGATTTGCAAAATTCTGGTTTTGGGTTCGGTTGGTCGTTGTGGTGCGGACGGATTGGCAGGGGCGGTATTTGGGGCTAGTGATTTGGGCGGCTCGGTTTTTTGGGCAATGGGAGACTCTCCCTTGTCAATGGAAATCTGACGGGGAGGCTTGTTGTGACGATCGGGGAATTTCTCGTTGGCGGCTTTGACGATCTGCTCTGCTTCTGCTTCAGAGATACTGCTGCTGTGGCTTTTGACTACAATATTTAAGCCTTCGCAAATCCCCAATAAATCTTTATTATCCAAATTCAATTCCTTTGACAATTCGTAAATTCTGACTTTGCCGTTGTTCATCCACTATGTCCCTATTTATAAAACCGATCGAGCGTCTAGATTATGACTTGATGTTGGCAAGACCATATATTTATCTACACAATATTAATTTTTGATTATCTAACTAAGTATATTTAATGAAAGCTCTTACCTGGTAGTGGGTTCCTAGCATCGTACTCAAGTGTACGTAATGCTTGCGACTTATCCCCATCCGTTATCGACTAACTCGTTAGCGTTTGCACGGCATCTTGAAGAGCAGATCGGTTTCTCCTGGTGGAGAATTGCGGTCTTTATCTTACTGCCACGATCGGGAGAACCCGACGGTTGCTAGATGCTGTTGCACGGTTTTTCTTAACGTTCGGTGGTGCCGATCGTCAACGGGGAATCATATTATATTCTTACACCAATTTGTCATGATTGGCGAGTCCGATCGACAATTTGTGATACTGTGATAGGTTTATCCGATTCTCCGGGGAGTGGTTGTACCAGCCTGGATTGTCGCAGATCGTACCACCGATCGATCGTGAGATCGAGAGCGGAAAAAAGGTCAGACAAAGGGGTCTTCACAATTAATAATTAATTAATTCTTTTCGATGAGCAAAGTATATATTGTGGGTGCAGGGCCAGGAGATGTCTCTTTTCTAACGCTCCGCGCGCAACAAATTCTCACCCAAGCAGAAGTATTAATTTATGATGCTTTGGTCGATCGCGGGTTGCTAGAGTTGGTGCCAGAAACTTGCGTGCTGGTAAATGTTGGCAAGCGCGGCGGACAGCCGAGTATGCTCCAATCAGAAATCGATGCCTTATTGGTAGAATACGCCCGCACCGAGCGAACGGTGGTGCGGCTCAAGAGTGGCGATCCGTTTATCTTCGGGCGCGTCACTGCCGAGATCGATGCCCTGACTGCTGCCAACTGCGATTATGAAGTAATTCCTGGATTATCTACGGCTTTAGTTGCCCCCTTACTTGCTGGCATTCCCCTCACCGATCCCGTGTTGAGTAGGGGTTTTGCGGTAATTACGGCTCATCTCCCCGACGATCTCGATTGGGACGCCCTAGCTAGAATCCCGACAGTGGTAATTTTAATGGGCACTAGGCAACTAGCCGAAGTAGTCGCTCAATTTTTGAAACACGATCGATCGATTAATACTCCCATTGCGATAATTCGCTGGGCGGGAACCTCCCAGCAGCAAATCTGGGTATCAGATTTGGGCGGAATCGTGGCCGAAACTGATGGTTTCGATCTGTCACCATCGGTAATTGTCGTCGGGCAAGTGGTGCGATTGCGAGAGTATATTAACTGTGACGCATCGACTTCGCCGATTAGTAACGAACTTGTCTTAACACACTCGCATCCGAGTCCGCTCGCTGGCAAAACCGTCCTGGTAACCCGCGCCGCCGGACAAGCCAGCGATTTTTCGCAGATGCTACGATCGCGTGGCGCGCGCGTCATCGAAATGCCCACATTAGAGATCGTGCCCCCCAGTAGCTGGCAGGATCTCGATCGCGAAATCGATCGATTGAACGCGTTTGATTGGTTAATCCTCACTTCTACCAATGGCGTCGATGCCTTGTTTGCACGGCTGGCTGTAGCTGGTAAAGACAGCCGCGCCCTCGCAGGCGTAAACATCACCGCAGTCGGTCAAAAAACCGCCCAATCGCTTCAACAGCATGGGATTACGCCCGACTTTATCCCGCCAGATTTTGTTGCCGATGCGTTGGTGAGTAACTTCCCTGTCGATCCTCACGGACAAAGAATTTTATTTCCGCGCGTCGAAACTGGCGGACGCGAAGTGTTAGTGAGAGAATTTACCAATCTGGGCGCAACGGTAGTCGAAGTTGCCGCGTATCAATCGCAATGCCCTCAGGAGATCGATCCCGCCGTTGCCATGGCATTACAACAGCAGCAGATCGAGATCGTTACCTTTGCCAGTTCCAAAACCGTGAAGAACTTTTGCCGATTAATTGGAAATAGTTTACCAATAGATTGGCAGCAACAGGTCTGTATTGCCTCGATCGGCCCCCAAACTTCGGCTACTTGTAGGGAGTTATTGGGCAAAGTCGATATCGAAGCGACTGAATATACGTTGCCCGGTTTGGTTGCGGCTTTAGAGTTAGGCTTGGGAGTACGTAAATAGCTGGCAGCTAGAAGATCGACGCTCTCTAGCAAGCCGCTCTTATAAAACCGATTTGAGATCTTTCGATCGCTCCTGGTGGGGGAGGGCGGGTTTTGTTCGCTATCCAACAGTAAAATCGACATTGAATAGCATAAACCCGCCCCTACAGTTGGTCTGTAAGGGCGGGTTTATGCTAGAAATTATCATCTAACACTATCATCTCCAAACAAACCCGTCCTCCCCCATCAGAAGATCTCAAATGGGTTTCATAGAGCTAGAACGGAATATTATCGCCGTCCTCAGCATCAAAAGCCGGACGCTCCTCAACCCGAGGCGCAGGTGTCGCAGCACTCCGGCTCGGTGAGGACGAACTCTGAGCCGCAGCGGTCGCTGTTGGTGCCGCTGCGGGCACGTCCACAGTACTCATGCGGTAAATGTGACTGGCGATTAATTGAGCGCGTTTTTCCTTATAACCATCTCGCTCGATCGTATTCATTTGCAGACGACCTTCGATCGTCACTCGATCGCCTTGTTTGTAATTTTCCTTCATGTCTGTGGCTACAGTATTCCAACCCACAACTTCGATCGTCGGAGACCGCTCTCCAGGGCGGCTACCCAATGGTGGCGCAAATTGGACGACCATATTCGCTATTTCCATCTGGTTGTCAGGTGTGGAACGCAACTCGGGATTTTTGATAATCTCCGCCATTAAAATGCAGCTATTCATAATGTCAGGTAATGAGTAAATTTGAGGGAAAGTGACATCTATACGACTAGAAGCTTCCCCACTCGTGCGTTGCACCAAGCAAAACACGAGGTCAAGATTTTGGGCTATCTTACTATTTTAGTATAAAATTACTGTTTTGCAACTAGCACAGTTAGTTATATTACCACTGTCGAGCGCGAACAGATCGGCAGCTCGGCGTAATCTTAACTCGATTCGATCGCAAAAAAGCACATTGGGCAAAATCATCCCATGTGCTTTTTACAATATTTGCCAACAGCATCGAGGCATTAATACCAAGATTACTGAGACTAAACGCGCTCTCGATCGATGCCAATTCGCATTATATTGACTACTCAATAGGTTGTTGTTTGCGCTTAATTACAAAGCGTGCGCCAAAACAAGCACCTAAAACTACAAAACCTGGTAAGAAACTGGGTTCTGGAACTGCGGTTGCTGCTACAGTACTGGGTGAAGATGCTGCGCCGCCAATCAATAAATTACTACCGTCAGTAGGATTTGTATTAATTCCCGCAAGCGGTAGAAAAGCAGTTACATTTCCTGTCGCTGAATCGATGGTAATTTGTTGTTTATTGGTGGTATAACCGCGTAAAACGCCGTTATCAAATGTTAGCCCAGCAACAAATGGTACGGGATTATTACTAGCCGTAATATTGCCGACGATCGTAGTTGCTCCAGTTGTGGGATCGATCGTAAAAAGTGTCGGATTTGCATTTCCAGATACTGCTAAGAATTGATTCGTACTTGGATTAAATACGAGGTCGCTAGTATCGCCAGTACTGTTGCCACCAGCAAAACCAAAGGTGGTGGGAGTCAACGCACCTAACCCACTACCAATGAGAGTAACAGCACCATTGGTGGTGTCAATCTTGTAAAAACCACGACCTGCTAAATTACCACTTAAGTCTGTGTCTAAAGGGGCACCTGCTAGTCCAAAAAGATTGTTATTGTTATCAAAGGCTAGACCGTTAAAGCCAGTAATACCTCGACCGCCTAAGGTGAGATTTCCAACGATCGATTGAGTCTCAGTTCCTGGATTGATTATATATAACTGTTCGTAAGTGGTGCCAAATAACTGGCCGCTATTATTGACTGCGATATCTGTTAGCTGTAGAGAGCTACTACCAAAAAAAGTGTTAGCTCCGGTTGTGGGATCGATTTGATAAACATCCGTGCTATTACCAGGCGGACGGAAAGTACTGACAAATGAAACTGCGCCTACGGGAGTGACTTCAGCAATAGCAAGCAGAGTTACTGCTCCACCTACTAAATATTTGATATTTTTTTGTAAGTCGATCATTTTTGTTATGCTTAAACAGTATATTCATCGCTCCGAAATTTGGTAAAGATGCTTTTAGTTTTGAGTGAGTACTTTTTTGTGAAATACACTCACTAATAGCTTATTGTTTTTACAGAAAGTTGTGAATGAGACTAATTACGGATTTGTGACAAGATATCGCTCGAAATACAGTACTTTTGAACAGTGTCGATCGGATAAAATGCGAGTAGCGTGAATCGTGGCGACAAGATAGTTCTAGTCGCAGCAAGGGAATGAACGCGACGAGCTATCTTTTAGTCTTGACTGCTGTCGATCGACATCTTCGTCAATATCGATCGACAGCAGTTAACTCGATCGCGACAACATACATGTCTCCGCTGCTGTTGTCGCGATCGAGACAAGACCCGATCCATAGCACTTCAATGGGTAGAAATTTGGTTGGACAAACAAACTTTTGCGCTCTCAATCGCCGAGTTTTGGGGTGGGATGACGATCGAGTCATTCGCTAGATCGCGGGTTGTGACGATCTGACGAACAGCTACAATAGTTAAGTAATCCTAAATTTAGGTAAAATGGCGATCGCTAGAGCAATAATAAATCTCCATGCGTAAACCTGCGGGGATATAGCTAGTTAGCAACAACTAGATCGAATACTTCAGTGAATCGCGTTGCTAAATTTGAAATCTAGCCTTCTGGCTTTGCAACAAAATCATCAAATCTATTCCCTGAGCCTCTTTCATTTAATTCCATTCACCTTATCGATGATAGACAAACCGCTTGAGTTACCAGTAGACATTGGTCTGTCCACACCAATTCTGCTCTTAGTTTTAGTCGCACTAGAAGCAGTATTATCCGCCGATAATGCGATCGCCCTAGCATCCATTTCCCAAGGCTTAGTTGACGAAAAGCTTCGTCCCAAAGCACTCAATCTCGGCCTAATTTTTGCCTATGTTTTACGGATGACGTTGATTGTAGGCGCGACGTGGGTAGTCCGTTACTGGCAATTTCAAGTCTTGGGCGCGGTTTATCTCCTTTGGCTGGTGTTTAAGTATTTTACAGCCGGAAAAGACGAAGATGGCGAACAACAACGTCCTCAGTATGAGTCGCTGTGGCAAGTAATTCCGATTATCGCGTTTACAGATTTAGCTTTTTCGCTAGATAGTGTGGCAACAGCGATTGCGGTCTCTAGCGATACTTGGTTGATAATCAGCGGTGCGACGATCGGAATTATCTTGCTGCGGTTTATGGCAGAATTATTTATCAGGTGGTTGGAAGAATACTCGCATCTCGAAGACGCTGGTTATATTGCTGTCGGTTTGGTGGGCATTAAGTTGTTGGTACGAGCAGTCTACCCCGATTTAGAGATTCCCGAATCAATCACGATCGGCATGGTGGCAATTATCTTTACCTGGGGATTCTCCGAGCGTAAAGAATCGACATCCAAGGAATAGTCGATTACCCACAAGCGATGCGCGATTCTCCTTTTGAATCTGGATGAGATATATCAACAGCAAATTCAAGCATGAGTTATGGCATCGATCGATCGTGAGTGGGAACAGCAACGGGCATGGGTGGAAATCGATCTGGCTGCGCTAGTGCATAATGTCCGTCAGGTGCGAGGTTTATTGAAGCCCGATACCAAAATGATGGCCGTAGTCAAAGCCGATGCTTACGGGCATGGTGCGATCGTAGTCGCTCGGACTCTAGTCGCTGCTGGTGTCGAGTGGTTGGCAGTGGCGACGGTGCCAGAAGGCATCGAACTCCGAGCCGCCGGAATCGGTGCGCCAATTCTCTTGCTCGGTGCGATCCATACCGATATGCAGGTACGCGCGATCGTCGAGTGGGATTTGCAACCCACAATCTGCACCATTCCCCAAGCAACTACCATCTCGAAATCTATTGCTAAATTAGATCTAGATAAACCTCTGAACGTTCATCTCAAACTCGATACGGGGATGTCCCGATTGGGGACAAATTGGCAGCAGGCGGAGAGTTTTTATCGCGAAGTAAGTAGTTTGCCATATTTGAAGATCGGTAGCTTGTACTCTCATTTAGCTACCGCTGACGCGATCGATCCGACGGTCATGGAAATGCAACTCGATCGGTTTGCCCGATCGATCGCGGCAATTGAGAGTGCTGGCTATGTGCCACCCTTACTACATTTAGCAAATTCCGCAGGCATTTTAGCAACCGATCGATCGCATTACCACTTAGTGCGCCCGGGGTTGATTTTATATGGATTGTGCCCAGCACCACATTTGCAATTCAAAATCGATCTTCAGCCAGTATTGAGTGTTAAAGCCAGAGTTACTCAAGTGAAAGAAATTGCGGCGGGAACTGGCGTCAGTTATGGGTATCGGTTTATTGCCGATCGAGATTTGCAGATTGCCGTCGTCGAAATCGGTTATGCAGATGGGATCCCGCGTCGATTGTCAAATCGGATGCAAGCGATCGTCAGAGGGCAACTCGTGCCCCAAATCGGTACGATTACCATGGATCGACTGATGCTCGATGTCAGTCAGATCCCCGATCTTCAGGTAGACGAGATCGTTACAATTTTGGGTAGAGACGGGAGCGCATACATTAGCGCAGATGACTGGGCAAATGAGTTAGAGACGATTTCTTGGGAAATCTTATGCGGATTTAAGCCGCGATTGCCGCGCGCGAGCAAAAATGAGTAATCGAAAAATGCCTAGAAGTTATGTTTCTGAGTAAGAATTGAGAGTAATGAGGTGTTAAGCTTATTAATGAACCCCACATTTTACCTGCTTTCCACTCCACCGCAGTTGTGACAATTGCGATCGAGTGTCAAAAGTAATGTAAATGTTTTTTAGGTAAGTGACATTACCAAAATGTTAATAAATATCAACGGCAAGGAGGCGATCGCGAGTGGACGAGTCTTATCATACTTATCTCAACCGCGTGGCAAAGATGACCCTACCCGCCACCTACGAGTCTCAAATCAAAAATATCCAAGAATCGCCTAAGTTTCGTTTAACAGCGGATGGAACTCGCGAACCAGTGGCTTTTCCGGGATATTCAGCGATCACCCCACCAGGAGCGGAAGATCCTGCTAATAGTGCAGTCTTTAAAGAGCTTGCAGCCTGCCAGCAACAGCTAGTCAAGACATTGGAACCGGATTTATTAGTTTTAGTCGATCCAGCTAGTTTTCACTTTACCCTCGCCGATCTGATTTGGGATAGTGCTTATCGGGTGGCAACTGACGCAAATGCTGACTTTGAAGGTGAATTAGTCGATCGAATTGAAGATAGTTTTAAAATCTATCAAAGTACTGGTGTTGGTACTCAACCTATCCGCTGGCAGATCGTCGGACTGACAGTCAGACCTCGCGCGATTGAAGTAAGTTTAGTACCCAAAGATGAGTATAGCTACAATCGAATTATCGCTTTTAGGCGGGCTATTTATCAAAATTCCAGTTTGATTTCATTGGGCATCGAGCAGCAATATTATTTTACGGCACATACGACTCTAGCTTATTTTGCTAATGTCGATCGGGAGATCGATCGGGCCAGATTGAGCGATACTCTCCAAGAATATAATATGCGCTGGCTCGATCGTCCTCAAGAAGTTATTCTCTCCGAAGGACAGTTGCGTAAGTTCTCCGATATGTATAGCTACGAACGAAAACCGCATTTTCCGATCGTGAAGTTGTAAGCAATCGAAATAGCTCTCGCCTTAACTGGTGGGGGCTATTTTGCTTATAAGGCGCGCTTGTATTTCGATCTAAAAAACGCCGCCGTCAACGATCCAGTCTAGCGTCTCCTCACTAACCTTCAACCTAGCAAAACCATTCCACACCAACTTTTGCAAATTTGCGCGAGTGGGTAAGAGTAAATAGTTAAAAAATAGATATTATCCACCAGGAATACCAATAACAACAGAGAATTCACCCGATTCAACGGGATGAAAATCTCGATCGCTGCGAGCGTAAACAGACCACGTTCGACCTCGACTATCTTTAATCTTATAGGACACTAAACCAGTCATGCGGCCATCGATTTTTATCCCTGCCGATCGTAACTGTGCTGCATAGACACTTATGGCTGCATCACCAACGCCATAGTACTCACTCTTACCGACTCTTTGTAATTCAGCTTTAATTTTGGGATGATTGGGGTCAGCACGATATACTCCCATCCATCGATAGGCTGTAGTGCGATCGCCAACGGTTTCTCGTACAGATAAAACCCCAATCGGGTGGATATAACTTTTGAATGGATACTTCGCTCTGACCTTGACTGCTGCTACTGCTGTCAAAGATAAGCCAGCAATCGCGATCGAGATCGTCAAATTAGTGATGGTTTTCATTTGGTAAAGCTCCAAAATACCTGTGAGTCTCGATCGATGCTATAACAGATGGTACGACATAGTATAAATTACCTCTGGCTGGTTTTTAAAAAATGCACAGTTTCCTAGATCGGTGCCGCTACACCCACAACCTGAATGGCTCCGCATTGCGCGAGTCACAGATCGATCTATCCCAACTCGTAGCTAAAATTTCTCGTCGCAGCCGACGACGTTTTCTTGTCTTGACGCGCTTTTTACGGCGGGAAACCCGCCGAGCGCACGTCGCTGGTGTAACACATGCGGAGGGAACCTCCGCGCGATTACATCCGCAATCTAATTTGGCATAGCTGCGCGAAGCGTAGCAAAAGATCGAACGCGGAAGGATTTCTAGCGTTACGATTGTTGTTTAATGAATATTTTAGGAGTAATTTGATGAGCTTGGATACCACGATCGCGCAACCGACGATTCATCCAGAATTGTTGGCAGCTTTTAGTCAGGATGAGTTTAATAGTCATGTGATGACTACTTACGGACGGTTTAATCTCGCCTTGATTAAGGGTGAGGGTTGTACCGTTTGGGATACAGATGGCAAGGCTTATTTAGATTTTGTAGCAGGGATTGCCACATGTACCCTGGGACACGCACATCCAGCCGTTATCGATGCAGTGACAGCGCAAATTCAGACGCTGACTCATGTTTCCAATCTTTATTACGTCCCCGTGCAAGGTGAATTGGCTAAATGGTTAGTCGCACATTCTTGTGCCGATCGCGTATTCTTTTGTAACTCTGGTGCCGAAGCAAATGAAGGTGCGATCAAATTAGCTCGGAAATACGCTCATACGGTCTTAGGAATTACCGAACCAGTAATTTTGACAGCCAATGCCAGTTTCCACGGACGGACGCTAGCAACGATTACAGCCACCGGACAGCCTAAGTACCAACAAAATTTTAGTCCGTTGATTCCAGGTTTTGAGTACGTACCATACAATGATTTTGCCGCGATCGAGTCCGCAGTCGCCAAACTAGATGGACGGGTAGCCGCAATTATGCTCGAACCGCTCCAAGGGGAAGGCGGTGTAAATCCAGGGCAAGTTGACTATTTCCAACAAGTGCGGAAACTCTGCGACGAGAAAGGAATTCTGCTGATCCTCGACGAAGTACAAGTTGGGATGGGACGTTCGGGTAAATATTGGGGTTACGAGCAACTAGGCATCGAACCAGATATTTTCACCAGTGCCAAAGGTTTAGGCGGCGGTATTCCCATCGGCGCGACAATGTGCAAAGCATCCTGTAATGTCTTCCAACCAGGCGATCATGCCAGTACCTACGGTGGCAACCCGTTTGTGTGTGCGGTAGCTTTAGCTGTTTGTCAAACATTAGAACGGGAAAATATTCTCGCCAATGTCCAAGCACGAGGCGAACAATTACGGGCGGGTTTACAACTATTAGCCACCAAATATCCACAAACAATCTCCGAAGTTCGGGGTTGGGGTTTAATTAATGGTTTGGAATTGCAAGCCGATAGTACCGTAGGTGCAATTGATGTAGTCAAAGCAGCGATGGCCGCAGGATTATTATTAGTCCCCGCAGGTGCAAAAGTCGTTCGGTTCGTGCCGCCATTAATCGTTTCAGCCGCAGAAATCGATCGGGCGGTAAGTATCCTCGATCGGGTGTTAGCTGCAATGTAGTAGTTTCAGAGTGGGTAATTACCCACTCTCCATCGGGCTTTATAGACAAATATTTAATTGAGTGCAAATTGAGTTCAAACCATTACCTGCTCATTGGAGTTATCTCTTAAGTTGTAAAGTAGTCAAGCAACTTGTGGCCGATCTCGATATCGATTGCCGTCTAGTTCAATATTTAGGAACGAGTAATAAACCATCCAAAATAACTTCTGGACTTTATAGTGCTGGAGGACTCGACGCGCGTAGCATGGAAACAGGCTGGTGTTTTCGATTACAACTATGGGGTTTACCCGATCGCATTTTAGCCGATCGACAAGAAGAACTTAGTATACTCCTTCAGGAAGATATTCAAGCATTCGTTCTCGATCGACACCGAGATCTTCCCGCCGCACTTTATCCCCCGTTGGATCGTAGATTCTTTCTCCGATTTAAAGATAATAATTTGGTAACAGACTTTAGTACCTGGACGCTCGAAGAAATAGAGGATAAGTGGGCTAATAGATCGCCATGGTGGACTTAATTTAGTAAAGTATATTCAAGTAGGGTGGGTAGTGCCCACCATCCAGGTGTCAGGTGTTTTCTTGGATCTTCGATCGCGAAAATAACAGTACAAATTGCCAGTGTTATCGATCGAGATAATATAGATTGTACGTGAAACTTAGATGGTGGGCACTGCCCACCCTACTAGTAATAAAATTATCTATTATTACAACATTGCTTAAAGTGAAGCTATTTCGCACTCAAGATTGAGACGAGCGATCGATTCTAATTCATCAAACAAAACATCTGTACAATAAAGCCTGTCGCGCTCTAAAAAACTTTCTAATACCCGGATGCGTCCAGCTCGATAGTCGGCATCGGAAACCCAACTATATTCGCGACGAATAGCTCGCGCGTAGGCTTGATATCGCTCTGGATCTGTACCTAGAATCGCCAGGTCGGCATCTAAAAAGATACACAGGTCTGAATCGTTAGGATCTATTTGATGGCCGCATGTGGCTAAAATAAGCTGTTGAATGCGATCGATTTTTGGTGCGATTTGCTGCATAAAGGAATCATTAACCTGACAGATATTTGTTAATAACTCTTTGGCTGCATTAGCACTTTGCAATTCGTTATCTGAAGCTTGAGAATCGTAAATAAAATCGTGAAACCAGGCAGCTAATGAGATAGAAATTGGATCTTGGAGTGTAGGGAAAGATCGATCGCCATCAGTGGTAGTAAACCGATAGCTACGCTGTCCTAACGGATCGAGAATAGTCAGGAAATGGTCGATGTGATGGAGATTATGGTAGTGCCGATCGGGTTGGGTATAAGCAGCAACAAGTAACTGAAAAACTCGGTCGATCTCTTGGCGATCGTCTGGACGCACGAAAGACTCGATCGAGATGGATCGATCGAGCCAGCACTGTTGCCACTTGTGAGCTAATTTAGGCAGATCGAACACTGGAATTAATCTTGCTCAGGAGAAAAGGTGCGATCTCGGAGAGGCTGAGAATGTGTTTGACAGATCCAGTCGCGATCGCTAATTTAGACATGCCAAAGACGAGGCAGCTCGATTGGTCTTGGGCGATGGTTAGTCCCCCTGCATTAGCAATCGCTTCGGTGCCAGCCACGCCATCAGTTCCGGCACCCGTGAGGAGCAGGCTAGCACTAGAGCGGCCATAGACGCGAGCAACCGATCGAAACAGGGCATCGATCGACGGACAAGTACCAGTAGCCGCAGTGAAGTTACTATAGATAAATTTTCCTTCGGCATCAAATTCGAGATGCGCTCGTTCTGGGGCAAAATAAACTGTTTTAGGTTCTGGAGTTTCGCCAATTTGGGCGACTTTGACATTTAGTTTAGAGTCTTCCTTGAGCCAACTAATCAACCCTGTCAAAAAGCCATCGCCGATATGTTGAGCGCAAATTATCGGTACGGAGAGATCTTGAGGAAGTGCGGTCAGAATTTTGTGAATGGCTTGAGGGCCACCTGTCGATGCACCAATGGCGATCGCGCGTAAAGTGCTAGCATCATGGCCATTTGCCCCCGCAGACTGCGATGTTACTGACGTGGCAGCAGTTCTGGCTTTGACTTTTACCTGAGACAGCATGTGAATTTTGGCCAAGAGCCGATCTTTGACTCGCTCGTATTCGGTATAGTCTCCACTCGCAGGTTTGGGGAAGATATCTACAGCACCTGCTTGTAGTAACCCAAAAATGTTTCTGGTATCGTCTTCTTGGACGGAGTTACTAATCACCAAAATCGGTCGTGGGAACTTGGCCATGACTTCTTTGGTAAGCTCTAATCCATCGATCGGGGACATGTGTAAATCGGTGCAAATTACACTCGGATCTGCTTGGGGCATAAGTGCCAATGCTTCTCGACCATTGCGAGCCGTACCGACTACTTCAACTTCCGAGCTACTTCTCAATAAGCGTTGCAATAATTCAAGTGCGATCGGGGAATCGTCAACGAGTAGAACTTTGATAGGTGACATGAGTGGCTGGGTGGATGGGTAGATGGGTGGCTGGGTGGATGAGTGGATGGGTAGATGGGTAGATGGGTGGATGGGTAGATGAGTGGATCTACTCATCCACCCTTCTGCCTAAAGCCTAAAGCCTAAAGCCTAAAGCCTAAAGCCTAAAGCCTAAAGCCTAAAACCTAAAGCCTAAAGCCTAAAGCCTAAAACCTAAAGCCTAAAGCCTACCCTCTACCGTCTACTCCCTAGTTTAAAGGTCTAGCTTTGACACTCATCCCAGAGAGGAGCTTAATTTTCGAGAGGATCTTTTGTTTGATGGCTTCGTACTCGGCATATTCGCCACCCAGCGGTTTGGGGTAAATATCTGAGGCTCCGGCTTGTAAAAGTGCGAAGACATTTTTGGTATCGTCGGCTTTGACAGAGTTGCTTAATACAAGAATCGGACGCGGATAGTTGGCCATCACTTGTTTGGTGAGTTCCAATCCATCGATCGGTTCCATGTGGAAGTCAGTACAAATCACTGTCGGATTAACACGGGGAATCATTGCTAGAGCTTCTTGTCCGTTACGAGCGGTACCGACGATTTCAACTTCGGGAGTGCTTTTAAATAGGCGTTGGAGTACTTCCATTGCGACGGGAGAATCTTCAACAATCAGAACTTTAGTAGGAGCCATAGGATTAGATTTTGGTAAGGGTTTTCGGGGTGGGAAGTTGGGAGTTGGGAGTTGGGAGTTGGGAGTTGGGAGTTGGGAGTTGGGAGTTAGGAGTTGGGAGTTAGGAGTATGTAGGTTGGGTAGAGCAACGCGAAACCCAACAGCACCAACGTTGCAGGTACCTTCTAAATCGATAGTTCAGAGCATCTCGTGCTTGTGAGTGTTACCCAGGATTGAGTGAGATCGGACAGGGAGTTAGAACTGAGGGGTGGCTAGCATTTTCGGCAAGATGCGATCGAGTAGTAATTTCCGTAAGGAAAGAATCATAAAATATCCCGTTTTGCAACGTTAATTGTGCTGAATTTGATGTAAAGTTACCAATTAAGCTACACCACAATCGTCGAGCTTAATTCCCCGTTTAAACTCGACGATCGAGTTTGAACCAGAGCGTAACCCAACTCCCAATTCCCAACTAAATGGTTGCCACCCCTCATCGGGAGAACTTTTCTCCTTCAGTCGAACCACAAGTAGATCCCCATGCCCTCGCGCAGATGGGAATTGCCATGCTCATCGATCTGGCTCAACGCGGCGAAATCGATCCTTGGGATGTCAAAGTAATTGACGCGATCGATCTACACTTAAGCAAACTGCCACTCCAAGCCAATCAAACTCTAGCGCACAAGCAAGCTAACCTCTCTCAATCCGGGCAAGCCTTTCTCTGGGCGGCAATGCTAGTGTTACTCAAAGCCCAGAGTTTGGAACAAAGTCAATCTCAAGCAGAAGATTTTGACTTTATCGAAGAAGATATCGAATTTGAAGAGATCGGGACTACAGGGCTACCGCGTAATTTGGAGCGACACATTCGGCGCAGACTGACCTCGCCCCCGCCCCAAAAGCGTCCGGTAACGCTCCAAGACTTGATCCTACAACTGAGCCAAATCGCTGATAAAATTGCCGAACCAACGTCGTTGCGGCGTCGCTCGATCAAGAGCAAAGCGATGTCGGTGAAAAAAGCGACTCAAACCATCGTCGGACTGGCTCACGATGAGAATTTAACCGAGATGGCGGCACTTGTGGCAGAGTTTCTAGTCACATATACTAGTGAAACCGATTGCTGGACTCTAGAAGATCTAGTCAACATCTGGTCTGCCAAGTTTCCACCCGCCCCCGGACAAGAACATGGAGCCAATCACGATCGAGTCGGTGTATTCTGGGCACTATTACTACTATCGGCTCAATCCAAAGTCGAACTCTATCAAACAGACTTTTATCAAACCCTGACTATCCGCAGACTGCACGAAGAATCGGTAGAAATGAACTAGCTATCTGCTCTAGATTACGAGTAATAGCGTGGTGCAGATAACAATCGATCGCTGCTACAGTAGATGGGACAGGGAGTTCAAGTATTCAAGATTAAATATGAAAGCAATGATTCTGGCTGCTGGGAAAGGTACCCGAGTGCGTCCCATTACCTATACTATTCCCAAACCCTTAATTCCCATCCTACATAAGCCAGTGATGGAGTTTTTGGTGGACTTGCTCAAGCAGCATAACTTCACCGAAATCATGGTCAATGTCAGCCATCTTGCCAAGGAAATTGAAAGCTATTTCCACGACGGGCAAAGATTCGGAGTCCAAATTGCCTATTCTTTTGAAGGGACGATTCGGGAAGACGGGGAATTAGAAGGACAAGCTTTGGGTTCGGCGGGTGGGATGCGCCGGATTCAGGATTTTTATCCTTTCTTTGACGATACTTTCGTGGTGTTATGCGGCGACGCACTGATCGATCTCGACCTCACCGCCGCTGTCAAATGGCATAAAGAAAAAGGCTCCTTGGCGACGATCGTCACTAAATCGGTACCGCGCGATGAAGTGTCCAGTTATGGGGTGGTAGTGACCGATGAAAATGGTCGGGTGCAAGCGTTCCAAGAAAAACCGACCGTAGAAGAAGCACTGAGTACGAATATTAATACAGGTATTTATATTTTTGAGCCAGAAGTACTAAACTATATTCCTTCAGGTCAAGAATATGACATTGGGGGCGATTTATTCCCCAAACTTGTCGAAATGGGCGCGCCTTTTTATGCAATCCCGATGGATTTTCAATGGGTAGATATTGGAAAAGTGCCCGATTATTGGCAAGCAATTCGTAGCGTATTAATGGGCGAAGTCAACAATGTGCCGATTCCCGGACATCAAGTCGCACCAGGCATTTATACCGGAATTAACGTAGCGGTAAACTGGGATAAAGTCGATATTACAGGCCCCGTTTATATCGGCGGGATGACTAAAATTGAAGATGGTGCCAAAATAACTGGCCCAGCTACGATCGGCAGGAATTGCCATATTTGCAGTGGTGCCCACATCGATAATAGCGTGATCTTTGAGTACTCGCGGATTGCCTCTAATGTGACTCTAACTGATAAGTTAGTATTCGGACGCTATTGTGTAGACAAAGATGGGGCGACGATCGACGTCCAAGCCGCTTCGCTAGATTGGTTGATTACCGATACCCGTCAACCGATCGAGAATATCACCAAAAAATCATCACTAGCGGCCAAATTTGTCGCCCAAGTGTTTGAATCGGAAGAAACGCCAATCTCGATCGGTTAGATTCGAGAATGCTAAGAAAAGGTACCCCTACACAAGTAGGCGTTACCGATCTGGGGTATTATTTGCCCTGAAATTTAGAGTAGGGGCAATGTCTTGTCGCACACAAACGGGAGGGAACCTCCCGTTCGATGCGCCGCTTCATGAATTGCCCCTACTCTAAATTTCAGGGTTCGTCAGCGACTGAAGTCGCCGCTGGTGATGCAAAGTCCGCCTACGCGGACTAATTTGAGGCAAAAAATTAAGCTAACCGAGCGTCACCGCCGACAGCCATGTCCGATCTCGAACCCGAACACATCCACCTCGCAAGTAGCTTTGAATCCGGCTGGGAAGGGGTGAATTTAATTTTAGAGCGGGAACCGCGCGGGGAAATGCCCGCCGCGACAATGGATTTTCATTTTCTAACGATCGCGCTCGATAATTTTAGCTGTAGCTACAAAACAGCCAATGGGTGGCAATGCGTGGACTATCAAGCAGGCGATGTCGCCATCGTCCCCCAGACAGAATTATTTCCACACGTCTATATCGAGTCTGAAGTATTGCTCTTAGAACTATTTTTGCATCCAGCACAGACTGAGACTCTAGCTCCGGGCAAACAATTGGTACCGCAGATCCAGGTGCGAGATCCGTTAATCGTCCAGATGGGATTGGCACTGTATCGAGAGTGGAAATCTAGCGGCGCAGAAGGCAGACTCTATGCAGATTCCATGTCAATTGCCCTTTCCGCACATCTAGCCCAAAATTACAGCACGACGAAGATCGCGCCTGTCGGGGGCATATTATCGCCGCGAGATACCGATCGCATTAAAGATTATATCGACGCTCATTTAGGTGAAGAACTGACAGTAGCCCGATTGAGTCGAGTAGTCGATCTGAGCGTTCATCACTTTGCTACCGTATTTCGCCGCACGTTCGGACTCACACCGCATCAATACATCCTCAAATTACGGATCGCACGATCGCAAATCCTGTTAAAAACCACATCTCAACCAATTATCGCGATCGCCCATCGAGTCGGGTTTCAAACTCAAAGTCATTTTACCCGTATTTTTCACCAACACACCCACTGCACCCCCAAACAATATCGCGATCGCCTCTAAGCATAATTCTGTTTGACAACCACTTTTTTATAGCACAACTCCTTCGCCCCGATCGATAAAAGGATCGAGGGAAAAGGGCAAAGGAGCGAACATTTTACCTTTACCCTTTACCCTTTTCCCTTTACCCCTGACCCCTTCCCCTTTTCTAGCAACTTGGACAATTACTTGCGGTTGCGGGCGGGGGTGCGATCGCCTCGTTCTAGCTTGGTTTGAAGGCGATTTAAGCCCCACCAACCGATCGAACTACCTGCCACTATCCCGATCGAGATTAAGCCTGGAACTAGGGCATTCTCACCGCCAGTCAGTACCAAAACTGTCGTACTTAGCCAAGCGAGTAGCGCGATAATGACGATCGCCCGTTTGGCGGTTTGGATATTTTTATATGCAGTGCTGCAACTGTGACAATGTTCGGTATGACTGTGATATCGATCGAGTAATTTTTCGGTATCTAAGGCTGGTTTGAAAGTTTGTCCGGGGAAAGGATCGGCTCGATAATCATTCAACCATTGCCGATATTCAAATACGAAGGCGTCGGCTTTAGTAGGCAAATAAAAAGATTGACTAAAAGTATTACTGCCACCACTTTGTTCTAGATAACGTTCTTGATGGTGCAAGAAAATTTGGTCGTCTTCTAAGATCGCATTATTATTTATATGCGAGTACCATGCGGGCGTCGCTTTAATAAAAAATTCGGGAACCTTGCTAGCAAACTTGAAGGGAAATCTGGCAAAAATTCGACATTGCCCTTTGCGCGTCGGCGTGGCATAAACTACTGTAATCGTCTCGCCAAATTGCTTGGATTTCAGTTCGTGCCACATCAGACAGGGGGCGATAAAAGTGGTATTCTGTCTGCCTAGCGTACCTTTGCGCGGCCCATCCGCCCAAGTTCCGGTAAATCCTAATTTGTCGGATGAGGTTACTTCTAATTCTACCGGACTAGCATTCGATCGCTTGCCGACGCTACCGTGATGGGTATAGGGCAAATGGCTCGGATCGAGGACATTTTCGAGGAGGGTGAGCGCGTCATATGGCAAATCGCGGAAGGTATTGAGCACCAGCCAGCCATCTGTGGGCTTCCCATCTACCATCGGTACTGGAATTAACGGTATGGGTGTCTGCTCGGCTCTGGCTGGCGTCCCGGCATAGATAAAGAGCAATCCTTGCTCGACGGCGGTGGGTAGCGATTTGACGCAGGCGCGGCGGGAGGTTTCGGCTTTGGCGTCGGGTAATTGCTGGGGGATGCGATCGCAGGTACCATTACCTGTAAATGCCCAGCCGTGATACGGGCATTCTAATAAACCATCTTCAGCAATTCTCCCTTCGGATAGTCTTGCCAGACGATGGGGGCAGCGATCGTCAAATGCTCGCCATTCATTAGCTTGAGTATCCCACCAGATGACTAAATCTCGATCGAGTAATGTAAAGGGTGTGGGTGTGAGTTTATCTAGATCTTCAATATAGGCTACGGGATACCAGGACTCGATCGGGTCGAATCTGGTAGGATCGTCTCCACCTGCGGTCATTTGCGCTGCTATTACTGCTGTTGTCATTGTCGATCTTTAATCCTCAGCAAATCTTGGGGGTGGCTTCTCGATCGCTTAACACTTGTTTACATTTAGGATAACAATCGATCGTGGTTTGAGGCAAGTTCGGGTTGAGGATGGGTGCTGTTCGGGATTTACTGGTGCTAGAAGAACCCGGATCTGGGGGAGGCTTCCCCCAGACCCCCCGCTGAGGTGCGGGACGCCGCCCCTCAGACTCCCCTGCGTAAGGGTCGATCTGTGGGGATCGGATCGCGCTTCGCATTAGTGCTTTCAGTCAGTTATCTGTGATGCACGAGTTAGAGTGATATTTCACACTCCCGAAACACCCGAAACACCCGAAACACCCGACTCCCAACTCTCACCTCCCAACTCCCAACTCCCAACTCCCAACTCCCGACACGATAGTACCTTTACTTATACTGAAGACTGCTGGCTCGATCGACTCACTTGGATATAATGCTATTAATGAGCCATTCGCCACTGTTACCGACCCATGGATACCAAAGCTTTTAAAAGATCGCTCAACCAATCAGATAACTATCATCGCAAAGGATTCGGACATCAGGCTGATGTTGCTATCGTGCTGGAATCTGAATATCAAAGCAATCTGATTCAAGAAATACGCGATCGCAACTATACCTTAACTCGCGGCGATGTCACGATTAAACTAGCCAAATCTTTTGGCTTTTGTTGGGGAGTAGAAAGAGCTGTTGCCATTGCGTATGAGACGCGCCAACACTTTCCCACCGAACGGATTTGGATTACTAATGAAATCATTCATAATCCTTCTGTCAATCAACGGTTGCGGGAGATGAATGTGAACTTTATTCAGGTTGAGAATGGGGTGAAAAATTTTGCTCTTATCGATCGGGGCGATGTGGTGATTTTACCTGCTTTTGGTGCTAGCGTCCAAGAAATGCAACTGCTTAATGACAAGGGTTGTACGATCGTCGATACTACCTGTCCGTGGGTGTCTAAGGTATGGAATACGATCGAGAAGCACAAAAAAATCGATTATACTTCGATTATTCACGGTCAATATAAGCATGAAGAAACTGTTGCTACTAGTTCTTTTGCGAATAAGTATTTAGTCGTGCTGAATATGGCAGAGGCGAATTATGTTGCCGATTATATTTTAAACAATGGCAATTCTCCTGAAGAGAAAATCCAACGCCGTAACGAATTTTTAGCTAAATTCAGCAATGCTTGTTCTGCTGGATTCGATCCGGATATCGATTTAGAAAAAGTCGGCATTGCCAATCAGACAACTATGCTCAAAACCGAAACTGAAGCGATCGGTAAATTGTTCGAGCGGACGATGATGAAAAAATATAGCACTGCCGAATTAAACGAACACTTCCAAAGCTTCAATACAATCTGTGATGCCACCCAAGAGCGTCAGGATGCCATGTTCGAGCTAGTAGATGAGAAACTCGATCTGATGGTCGTCATCGGTGGCTACAATTCATCTAATACCACGCATCTCCAGGAAATCTCGATCGAACATCAAATTCCTTCGTATCATATCGATAGCGATATCCGTATTTTGGCTGATAATCAAATCGAACACAAACCGCTATTTAAAGATCTAGAAATCGCAAAAAATTGGCTCCCAGATGGCAAAATTACCGTTGGGGTCACATCGGGTGCTTCTACGCCAGACAAAGTAGTCGAAGCGGCGATCGAGCGGATATTTGCGACTAAAAGCGGAGCTACTACTACTGGTCACCCGATCGCTTAATGTGTCCGTTCATACCAATTGAAACTCAGGAGTCAGTAATCTTTAAAAGTTAAGACTCCCTGACAAAAGTGAAAAAAGACTAAAATTTTTCTAGATTATCTTAATCTTTAATAAAAGTACTGTTTTCTCTCTAAATTAGCAGGTTATGATATTAATTATGAATTGAGGTGCGATTGGTGCTCCACACACTATTAGCGATTTTTGCGGTTATTATCTTGGTGGTGACTTGGTGGTTGAGCTATTGTCAGCGGTTGCGCGCGCGCAGTCGGCGGCTGACGATGACGGAGCCTAGCTCCAATCGACGATTCTACAAGCGAGTAAATCGAGATCCTGAAGAGCAATACATTGAAGGAGTCGGGTATGTAATTGGCGATTTAAGTTGCAGTTACAATGCCAGATCTCCATACATTCGCTGTGCTGTGAATCCAGATGGGCTATGTCAAGATTGTCGTCACTACCACAAAAAGGAAGATTAACAGTCCTTCGCTCGATCGCGATCGACCGAGCAATTTATCATCTTTCCCGCTGTGCGATGGTTACACTTAACTCGATCGCAGCGGGAATTTTTATATTTTAGCTCGATCTCCCATCGATACTCGATCTAGCGAACATCCCATCGTCCGTTCGCGTAGCATCGACTCTGCCGAATCGATAGAGCCAGGGGAAGAGTGGCGATGGTGCTATGTCGATCGAACCTTTATCTAATCGCTTGCCAGTCAAGACTCAGACTCGGTTTCTATGAATTAAAATCATATTATCGAATACGATCGACGATCGTATTGTGAATGGCTAAGTGAACTATGAGCCGAATCGTGCTAACCACCACCGGATCGCTAGGCGATCTGCATCCATTTATCGCGATCGGTTTAGGGCTAAGAGATCGCGGACATGATATCGTGTTTGCGACCATCAAAGACTATCGCACTAGAATTGAGTCGCTAGGATTTGAGTTTCATTCCATCCGTCCAGACCATATTGCCGTGGACGATCCGCAGATGCTGGCATTGATGATGGATCTCCAGAAAGGAACCGAGCGAGTTATCCGCGATTATCTGTTAGCTAGTTTTCGCGATACTTATACAGATCTGCTGGCTGCCTGCCAAAATGCCGATTTTATCGTCTCGCACGAACTTGTCTATGCAGCTCCCCTAGTAGCTGAAATCCTCAACCTGCGGTGGGCATTTTGCGCCTTAGCTCCAGGTGCCTTCTTGTCTGCCTACGATCCTTTTGTACTGCCACCCTTTCCCGCTTTAGTCAAATTACGCGGATTGGGTGCGGGGGTAAATCGATTGGTAGTAAATTTTGTCAAGTTTATCACTCGCGATTGGGGAGAACCAGTGCGCCAACTTCGACAGGAACTTGGTTTGGCAGCGGTTGGCAATCCCATTGTCGATGATAAGTTTTCGCCTTATTTGGTACTGGCACTATTTTCTTCAGTCATCGGCTCCCCTCAGCCAGATTGGGCAGCAAATACCGTTGTCACGGGATTTCCATTTTATGATGGCGATCGGGATCGAGGATTGGCACCCGATCTCAACCAATTTTTAGACAGTGGCGAGCCACCGCTTGTCTTTACGCTCGGCTCGGCGGCTGTGCTCTCTGCGGGAGATTTTTATACAGAAAGTGTCAAAGCTGCCAAAATACTCGATCGCCGTGCTGTGCTGCTCGTGGGCAAGAATCCGCCTCCTGCAAATTTACCCACAAACATGGTGGCGTTTGACTACGCACCGTACTCTAAAATCTTTCCGCGTGCATGTGCGCTCGTCCATCAGGGCGGGATTGGGACGACGGCTCAAGGCTTGCGATCGGGTCGTCCAACCCTAATTATGCCTTACAGTCACGACCAACCCGATAATGCAGCACGAGTTCAACGATTAGGAACTTCTCTGACGATTCCTCGCAAGCAGTATACAGCGGCGCGAGTCGCCAAGAAATTGGATCGGTTATTGCATAATTCTAGTTATGCAACTAAAGCGATCGAAATTAGCGGTATTATCCAAGCAGAGAAAGGTGTCAAGATGGCATGTGATGAAATCGAGCGGCAGCTAAATGGCAGAAATAATTAAACCCGATTTACGATTGAGAAATGCGATCGAGAAAATCTATCTAGTGGATGAAGACTTCCAGCAAATCGAAACTCTAAGGCTGGCGATCGGGAATGTTCTATGCTGCATAATAATCGACCAGGAGCTGGCGAAATTGGGCTGTTTCTCGATCGGATTCAGTTTGTGTCAGTACTGCGATCGAGTAGAGCGTATAATGCTTCGTCTAAACGATCGATCCCTTGGACGATCGAACGAGCAAGAGGTAACCTTGAATTTTACGTTCGGATCGCCAACAGACTATGACTGGGCTATAATTACATCAGTTTTAGCCCAATGCAGCAGCTCCAAAAGTAGCATTAAACTTGCGACACCAGATCGCGGCAGAGCGATAATTTGCGAGGTTGATATTGGCAGGAATGGCATAAGTTTGGGCACCACTAAATTTTTTCAGGCGAGACAGAACTACATAGTCACCGCTTTTTAGTGCATAATTGGGTGCTTGGGTCGAACCGATAACATTACCAGAACGATGTAAAATAACTACCAAATCTGGCCCTTGGCTGGAAGTTTTGAATGCTGAATCTAGTTGGAGAAAAGATCGACCGTTTTTGGTCACGATTTTGGCACCACCTCTGGTTGCATGTTCGCCACGAACGAATGTACCGGATTTGATAGTTGCTGCCACGCCTTTCATGGCATCGCCCTTCATGGCATCGCCTTTATCTTTCATGGCATCGCCTTTCATCGCACCACCTTTATCTTTCATCGCGTCGCCCTTCATCGCGTCGCCTTTCATCGCATCACCTTGTTGCATCGCGTCAGGGGTTGCAGTTGGTGTAGTCGAGCAAGAAGTGAGAGTAGTAGCCAGAATGAGTCCAGTGATGAGAGCTAAGACTTTCCAGTTTTTGGCATAGTTGACACTTGCGAATAGAGAAGCTGATTTCATGGATTACTCCCGATCGATTGTCGATCGATAAAATGTGTTCGAGCGAACTAAATGTGTTCGACAATTTACAGTATCTCGAATTAAACTGAAACCTGTCTGAACTAAACCCTAAAATTGCCTAAATTTATTCTGAGAGCTTTATTATGCTAATCTCAGCAATTTCTCAGATTACTCTTACGTTAAGTTAATTTAAAACTCTAACTTTTTTAATCAGATTGGGAAATTGCTGGCGCAGTTGTGCGAGCTTCGGTAGATCGAATCTTACGACATAGGCTTGAGTAGGATTGCGATCGATGAAATTCTGATGGTAATCTTCTGCCGCATAGAACTTAGTCAACGGCACTACTTTAGTTGCAATTAGCTTGGGGAAAACACGAGATCGATCGAGTCGATCTATATAAGCTTTCGCTACTTTTTGTTGATCGGAATTAGCAAAAAAGATCGCCGATCGATATTGAGTACCAATGTCTGGTTCTTGACGATTTACCTGCGTCGGATCGTGAGCGATTAAAAAGTAAACTTTTAGGAGTTTTCCGAGAGAAATTTTCTGAGGATCGTAGGTGATTTTGACAGCTTCTGCATGATCTGTTCTGCCACGACTGACCGCATCATAGTTAGCAGTTTTCGCAGTTCCGCCAGAGTACCCAGAAACAACATTAGAAACACCTGTGAGCTTCTCAAATACTGCTTCTACACCCCAAAAACAGCCCCCAGCTAAGACGATCGTTTGTTCGCCTTTGGCTCTATGTTCGGGAATATCGACTGGTGGATCGATTTTCATACCTGCTGCCAATGTGGGAGTAGAATCAGCAGGAGGGCTAGACAAAATCGTGTGTGGAACGCTACAAGCAACTGCGATTAGTGACACGATCGAGAGGCTAAATAAAAAGCGATATTTGTTTGACATAGTGGAGAAACGATCGAGTTTAGATGGTATGAATTTAACTTTTAATTGACGGAGAAACGATCGTTGCGATCGAGATCTAATTTAGGCTCTCTAAATACCCCCAAACCATTCATATCCTTGTTCTTCCCAGTAACCTTTACCGCCCTTGGGAATTTGACTGGTGAAGGTAACTTTTGTCACCCATTTTGATAGTTTATAACCCAATTTAATCGGCGTAGCTAGACGGAGGGGAGCACCATTATCGTCGGGGAGCGGCTCTCCATTCATTTGGTAAGCTAACAGGGTTTGCGGGTGGATCGCCGAGGCTAGATCCCAACTTTCGGTATATTTATCTGCCGATTCAAATAAGACATATTTAACACTATCTTGCGGCTGTACCATTTTGGCGAGATCGCGCAAGCGAACCCCTCCCCACTGGACTATTGCTGCCCAACCTTCGACACAAACGTGTTGCATCACTATTGAGGCTGGCGGGATTTGTTTTAAGGCTGCTAACTTCAGTTCGATCGGAAATTTTACTTCGCCATCAACAGTTAAGCGATATTTGTCGGGGTCAATTTCGGGAGTACCTTCATAACTATTGATTAGTAATGCTTTGGGATCGATCGCACTTTTGGAAAACTCTGGAATGAGCAATTGCTTTTTGATGAGTAGTTCGCCAAATGACTGATTTAATGGTTCTGATATTTCACCGACTTTAGTAGTCAATTCGCTGCTACAACTGCTTAGTAGATAACCGATGCTTGACATTCCCAGTAGTTGAATAGCTTGCCGACGAGTGAGATAATTTGGAAGTTTAATGTGATTCATTGGAGAGTGAATAGTGAATAGTGAATAGTGAATAGTGAATAGTGGATAGTGGATAGTTAAATATAATGTTCTAGGGTTGGAACATCGATCGAGTCAATCTCAAACCACCAGCTCTAATGCCCATGATGATATGTACCAAGACAAATAATAGAGAAATTGGTACAGTCAAAAAATGTACTATGCGTAAAATATCCCAATTTATAAATAGCCCAGCTAGCCAATGTAATTGAGCGGGTTTATACATCGCCAATCCTGAAAAGATTGCCAGGATTAATACTGGGATAATTCCGGTATATATCAATCGGTGCCAAGAATATGTCCGTCGCTTGGAATTTTGTCCGACTTGTAATGCTTTGAGATCTTGTCCAGAAAAAAACTTTCTTTTCCATCGCTGGGTAAGAAAGATATAAATGCCATAAATTAGTAAGGTAAAAGCATATACCCACATTGCTGCAAAGTGCCAATTTCTTCCCCCAGCCAACCAACCGCCTAAAGTCGCCCATTTCGGAAATGTCCAACCGTCTTTGCCACCAAATACTGGCGTGGCATTGTAGATCTGCAAGCCACTAGTAGTCTCCGGCATAAATAAACCTACTATTTGGGAAAGTTGGGAGTGAGGAGTTGGGAGTTGGGAGTGAGGATTAAATACTAGCCTTACTTATGCCGCTCAGTACTAGTAATCATGATAAATAGACTGATAATAATTAACCCGTGAAGAATTTTAACGAACTGCGTCTGTGGTGGAATGGGTGGAGACTTTTTTGGTTGTTTATTATTCATAGTAAATATCTCGTTATTCCTTAATCAAAGGGGAAGTTTGGGAAACAAAGGAGCCAACCAAAGTTGCAGTTCCACATCCCAACCTAATAAAATTGCGATCGCCGTTCCTGCCATTAATATCCCACCAATGCGTTGAAATGCCCCCGTATAAGGTAACAATCGCCGCGAAGAATTCGTGATGTGACGACTGCTATAGGCGATCGCCAGCAACGGAATTCCCGCCCCCAAGCCGTAGACAGTCAATAATGCCAGCGCACCCAAAACCTCATGTTTGACGGCTGCGAAGACTAAAATACTGCCCAATGCTGGCCCCGCGCAGGGTGTCCAGAGGAGTCCCAATTGAGTGCCGATCCAAAATTCGCTCCATAAGCCTGGAGCCTTGGGTTCCCAAGCTTTACCGAATCGCACATAACTCATCACCCAGTAACTCAACGCAGGAAAGATTGCCAGTACGCCAAGTCCGAATAGTAGCCCCACCGCCACATTCCGCAACAAATTGGCAAAACCGACAAACCAAGAACTAGCTACCCCCAACAAACTTCCGATCGCCACAAAACCACTAACCAAGCCTAATACCAGCATCACAGGGCCGAGTCGATGGGATGCAAACGATCGACCCAATACTAATGGGATAACAGGCAAGACGCAAGGCGAGAGAATGGTTAAGAATCCCCCACCGAGGGCGAAACCGAAGGTGAGGAGCGAGATTTCATTCATGCCGATTGTCCCAATAATTGCCGAATTTTCGCCTCAGTTTCGGCGTAGGCTCCTTCGCCAATATGGTCGTAACGAACGATGCCCTGACGATCGGCTAAAAATAAATGCGGCCAATATTCATTTTTATATGCCTTCCAAGTTTGAAAGTTATTATCTACACCAACTGGATAGGTAATACCGTATTTAGTCATCGCCCGACGAATATTTTTAACATCGCGCTCGAAGGCAAATTCTGGCGTGTGAATCCCGATCGTTTGTAAGCCTCGATCGGCATATTTTTTATGCCAACTGGTAATGTAAGGCAATGTTCGTTGACAATTGATACAACCTAGCGTCCAAATTTGAACTAAGACAACTTTGCCGAGTAAATCTTTGGTCGTTATGAGTGATGCTGAATTCAGCCACTCACTGATGCCTTGAAATTCTGGTAATCGATTTGCGGCTGCGGTAATAGTTTCAGGTTCAATAATCTTAGATTCAGGCGCAATAATGCGGGATGCAGATGAGAGACTCGCAAAGTTCGCTATTTGCCAGCCGAGTGTGCCTAGTCCTAGATAAGTTAACAATTTTCGGCGTGGTAATGATAAAGGCATAATTTTGTTAATTAATGAATGTTTGCGCCAATCCTTTGATTCAAACAGGCTTCTTATTGCTAGTAATATCCTGTCGCCCTCTCCCTGCCATCGCCTCCGGCTCTGGCTCCCCTCTCCCAAGCTTGGGAGAGGGGTTGGGGGTGAGGGCGAGGTTGCTGAGTTTTACAGGTATCAGATCCCTCGAAACCCCATTTTCCCTTCAATTTCTTGTTCTGTTTCGATCGAGTTAACACCGATACTTTTGAGTCGATCGGTTTTAGCTCTCATCCCCACTTGGCCTAAAAACAGACCTAGCAAAATTACAATTCCCCCGATATATTGAGCTTCGGTTGGGACTTCGCCCAAAATTAAATAGGCTGCTAAAATACCGACGATCGGCGCAAAAGAACTAACTAGTGAGGCAGTGGCGATCGATGAATTCCGAAAGCCAATATTCCATAATGATTGGCCGATGACGACAATAACCGTCCCGTATAACAACATCCATTGCCACAGAAACGGCGACAGCACGCCCATAAAATGGTCGAAACCATACATCCATAACGCCAATCCAAAATACACGATCGTGCCCAATCCCGTTCGCACGGTATTATGAATGCCTAATGGCACCTGAGTAAGGTACTTTTTAGCAACGATCGTCGCAATGGATAAAAAGATCGCCCCCGACACCGCCATTAATTCCCCGACTCCAACCTGAAATCCATCCACTGGAGTATCGGTTTGCAGCACGATTGTCAGTACCACCCCAGTAAAAGCAACGATCGATCCCAGCACTTCCCAACGATTCAGCCGTTCCCGCAACAGCCAGATCGATAATGCCAGTGTCAATGGCGGCTCCAATCGACCGAGCAGCAACACATTCGTCACGGGAGTTAATGACAATGCTTGAAAAATCAAGCCTGGAGCCAGTGCGCCCGCTAAGATCGCTACGATAACCAAACCCATCCATTCCCGCCCCGATATTTGCCGCCAAGTATTCCGGCTCCACTGGTGGCGGTGGATTGCGACTAACACCAGCAACGCACAAAGATTTCCGGTAAATAGGACATTACAGTAAGAAATCGGATTGTGCCCATCTACGAAATGCTGGGCACCGATTTCGGTAATTTTCCGCGTGAGGGCACTGGAAGAACCAAAGATCGGGATTGCCAGCCACAAATAGATGTAGCCAGGGATGCGGGAGGTTAAGTTTGTCAATTGTTGGGGGAATGTAGGCATCATGAGTACGGGGGAATAACGGCATCGACGATCGGATGCAGGTATAGACCGAGTTTAAACTCACAACCTGAGTTTCCCCTGAGAAAACGATTAATGATTCCGAATAGCCCGTTCGCGGAGCACCAATCCGTATCGTTTTTGGTACAATACAGATCGTATAGGGAAATTTAAGGAGCTAAGATGATGGTTTTTCAAGAAATCGTCGATCGCGTTCGAGCCTTATCTGTCGAGGAGCAAGACAACCTCATTGAGTTAATCCGACAACAGCGAGAAGAACAGCGGGGTAAAAAGTTCTGGGATGGATTCCAGAAACTGAGAGCAACACTGGAACGAGAAGGAATCTCTTTTAATGATGAGGACTTTGCTGACTTGAGAGATCGGTCGCCAGGGCGTGAAATAAATCTATGAGTCTAAAATATTTACTCGATACCAATATTTTTTCAGAGTTGATGCGTCCAGCTCCAAACCCAAAAATCGTCAATATAGTCGATCGATCCATGAAAAGTTCTAATCCCCAGATCGGCTCGGCTTTTGATGATTACTTGGAAGCAGAAGATTTGCTAACCGAAGCTAATGAAATTGCCATTAAAAGAGTCATCGCTTGGCAGCTTCAGCAAGAAATTACCTCCAAGCAAATGACTAAAACCAGCGTAGCTAAAGCAATGGGTACTAGCCGCGCCGCAGTTGACAGGCTCCTCGATCCAACTAATACCTCAGTTACTCTCAATACCCTTGGTAAAGCAGCTAGCGTTCTAGGCAAACGGATTAAGATCGAGCTGGTTGAAGGCTAATAAGTTTAAGATGCTGTCTTTCTCAGCAAAAATTAATCTTGCTATTAGGGTCGCCTCATGTCGATCGCAAGTCTTTAGATTACAGTGAATAAATACAAGGCTCGAATTGCTTGCAGGAACGGCTCCACAGGATTTTTCAATGAAACCGATCGCTAAACTTAAGGAGACGTTCCGCCAACTCAGACAGCGGCATCTCGATCCGGATTCGCTCCAATTTCGACTGACGCTCGAAATCTCTCTGCTATCAATTCTCGGCTTGAGCAGCGTTGCCGCGTGGACGAGTTGGAAAATGCAACAGCTTTTAATCACAACTCATACCCAGAAAGTCGAGTATATTGCCAATCGATTTCCGCGCGATGTCGAACTCTATAGTGACATGCTACCAGTTGCAGAGGGGCTACAAAAAACGATCGATAATGTCTCGGTGCCAGGGTTGTCAATTTGGTTCAAGAGTACTGATGGCACGATGACTCTTGCCAAATCCAGCGAGGTAACTGATGAATTGATGTCGAGTGGCGAGATGCCCCTCAAACCCCAGGTATATCGGGTTGGCGATCGATATAAGATCTTGTATCGTGGGGACGTAGCGGTGAAAAACAAGCCGCTGGGGAAGGTGTACATGGCACAGGATATCACCGCAGAACAACATCAATTAATTGCGGCGATTCAAGGTCTAACTGCTGTTTGCATTTTAGCAACTCTGGCTACGATCCTGGCGATCGCGATGCGAATTCGGCGATCGCTCCAACCCTTGCAGGAAATGAGCCGGATGGCGGGGGCAATCTCCGCAGCAGATCTGAATAATTCCCAATTGCAACTCAATAATGCACCGACTGAAGTTAAGGAATTAGCCCAAACTTTCAACATGATGCTATCGCGGCTGGGGGATGCGTGGGAACAACAGCGGCAATTTATCGGCAATATTTCCCATGAGTTACGCACGCCCTTAACGGTAGTATCGGGTTATTTACAGAGCCTATTACGGCGGAGTAATAACCTCAACGATTATCAACGCGAAGCTTTAGCAACGGCAGGTGCCGAAGCAGATCGCACTATCAAATTACTTCAGGATTTATTAGATTTAGCACGGGCTGATAGTGGTTATACACGCTATCATCTAGCACCTGTATTATTAAACGATTTGGTATCGGAAGTGGCCGATCTGACTGGAGAATTTGGAGATCGAACCGTTCGAGTTGCCGCAAAAGTCAATGTTGAAGCGATGGTCGATCGCGATCGATTGAAACAGGTGTTAATCAATCTCTTAGATAATGCGATTAAATATTCTGAAGCGGCACAACCGATCGAATTAATTGTCGAACAAATCAATAAACAGGCAATCATTCGCGTCCGCGATCGCGGCATCGGGATTCCGCTGCAAGATCTAGGGCGGATTTTCGATCGCTTTTATCGAGTGGATGAAGATCGCGCGCGCACTACTGGCGGATATGGATTGGGGTTGGCGATCTCCAAAACGTTGGTAGAAGGAATGGGCGGTAAGATTATGGTGCGATCGACGTTAGGTGAAGGTAGCGAGTTTTCGATCGTGTTTCCGAAATGAAAATTCGGGCGAGTGCTTGGTCTTAATTTACTGGTGCTAAAGAACCCGGAGCTGGGGGAGGCTTCCCCCAGACCCCCCGTTGAAG
>NZ_PVWO01000750.1 GCF_003003845.1 Chamaesiphon polymorphus CCALA 037
CCACCTCGAAACGAAGCCAGCCATACTTGTCTATACACATTAGCCCAGGCTGCCAGGGATGAATTCAACCGTTTAAACAGCTACTTAGATGCAAGGAGTTCGATCGATGTTTATTAGCTTTACCGGATTAAATACCCTATTATCTACTCCGCTGCGTTTGGGGAGATGGCGATCGAGATCGAACCCCCCTGAAATCACTGCAAGTAGTCGAATGAGGGAGGATCGGGATGATTAGCACGAACACTATTAACAAACTCAGTTGGCATCGACGTTCCCGCAAACGCACCCCCACCCTCATCCAAATGGAAGCAGTCGAGTGCGGGGCTGCTGCGCTCGGCATTATCCTCGCCTACTACGGTCGGATCGTCCCGTTGGCAGAACTGCGGATAACTTGTGGTGTGTCGCGCGACGGTAGCAAGGCTGCCAATATTCTAGCTGCGGCACAACAGTACGGTTTAACAGCTAAAGGATTTAAAATCGCCGAACTCGAAGGGCTACAGGACATCGACCTGCCCTGCATCGCCTTTTGGAATTTCAATCACTTTGTCGTCGTCGAGGGTCTGAGCAAAAAGCAAGTTTACATCAACGATCCGGCGACTGGGCCGCGAACTGTCGATCTAGAAACCTTCGATAACGCCTTCACTGGCGTGGTATTAACCTTCAATCCAGAGCCAACTTTTCAGAAAGGCGGGATGAAGCCAAACCTGCGGAAATCCATCTGGCAGCGACTCCAAGCCTCGCGAGGGGTGTTGACTTACTGCATTCTGGCTGGATTTTTGCTGGTGATTCCCAACCTGCTCGCCCCTGTTTTTACCCAAGTTTTTATCGATGAAGTATTGGTCGCCCAGCGGCAAGATTGGCTGCAACCATTGGTGCTGGGGATGATTTTAATGGCAGTGCTCGAAGGAGTCTTGACATTGATTCAGCTCAAGTTTTTGCGGCAGATGAACGTCAAAATGTCGATGAGCATGTCGAGCCAATTTATTTGGCATCTGCTCCGGCTGCCCGTGAGTTTTTACGACCAGCGTTATGCAGGCGAAATTAGTAGTCGGATTCATCTCAACGATCGACTCGCGCAGGTGCTATCGGGCGAACTGGCAACTACAGTTATTTCTGCCGTGATGGTGGTTTTTTATGCGATCGTGATGGCGCAATACAATCTCACTCTATGCGCGATCGGGATCGTGGCTGTCGCGCTGAATCTAGTTGCCCTCCAATTGGTTTCGCGCTGGCGGATGGATGCCAACATGAGCCTGATTCAAGAACAGGGCAAGGTAAGCGGGGTGGCGATTTCTGGATTGCAAAGTATAGAAACCCTCAAAGCTTCTGGATTGGAAGCCGATTTCTTTGCGCGGTGGTCGGGGCAATATGCCAAAGCCATTAATGCCCAGCAGCAAATGGGGCTGACCGATCGATTGCTCGACTTAGTGCCGACGTTACTTTCGGCTCTGACCTCGTTGTCGGTCATCGTTATTGGTGGGTGGTACGTGATGCAGGGCAACATGAGTATTGGGATGTTGGTGGCATTTCAGAGCTTAATGCAGAGCTTGATGGCTCCTGCCGAGCGGCTGGTCGATTTGGGCAGTCAGCTCCAGATGTTAGCAGGCGACGTGAATCGATTAGATGATGTTTTGCAAAATCCGATCGATCCAGAGGTACGATCCGATCCGGCAAGATCGGCTGCTGCTATGCCGCTAACGCCCCTAGACGGATCGCTGGAGCTGCGAAACATCACCTTTGGCTATAGCCGCGTCGCACCGCCGACGATCGCCGATTTCAATCTCCAGCTTCAGCCCGGACAGCGAGTCGCTTTAGTCGGTGGCAGCGGTTCGGGCAAATCGACGATCGCCAAGCTAGTCGCGGGTCTTTATACTCCCTGGCAAGGTGAAGTACTACTGGCCGGACAGCGCAGAGACACGCTCTCGCGATCGGCATTGGTGCAGTCGCTGTCTCT
>NZ_PVWO01000751.1 GCF_003003845.1 Chamaesiphon polymorphus CCALA 037
CCTTTCCCCTTTCCCCTAAAGCCTAAAGCCTAAAGCCTAAAACCTAAAACCTACCCTAAAGCTACGATCGAGACTTTGCCTGCGATCGATTTAGCAATAGATACTAGAGCTTTTGCTGAGGCTGATTCTGGCTCGGCGATGACAATTGGAATGCCATTATCGCCGCTGGCGCGGACGGGGATTTCTAAGGGGATGCGACCGAGTAATGGTACTCCGACTTCGGCGGCAAATTTTTCACCACCATCGGAACCGAAGATATCATCCTGCCGATCGGGTAAATCTGGTGGAGTAAAATAACTCATATTTTCGACAACGCCCAGCACTGTAGTAAATTTCTCAAACATCCGCAAGCCTTTGCGCGCGTCGGCAAGGGCGACAGTTTGGGGCGTAGTTACAATTACGGCTCCAGCCATCGGGACGGCTTGAGCGAGGGTGAGTTGAGCGTCACCAGTACCGGGCGGTAAATCGACGATTAGATAGTCTAACTCGCCCCAAGCCACTTGATACAAAAATTGCCGGATAATGCCATTTAACATCGGCCCCCGCCAGATTACAGGCTGCTCGCGATCGATCAAAAAGGCCATCGATACCAGCTTTACCCCGTGGTTGAAAGCAGGTTCGAGAATGCCATCGCCAGAAGCTTCCAATCGGACATCGCTCAATCCAAACATTAACGGCGCATTGGGGCCATAAATATCGGCATCTACCAGCCCGACTTTAGCACCCAACTGAGCCAGGGCGACAGCAACATTAGCCGCTACCGTACTTTTGCCCACGCCACCTTTACCGCTGGAGATAGCGATGATATTCTTGACTCGATCGATGCCTACACGGTCGGGCAAGCCCTTTTGTTGGGGGATTTCAGCAGTTACCTCAACTTCGACATCTGTCACGCCTGGGAGCGTTTTAACCGCCTGTTTGCACTCATCGACGATAAATTCGCGCAACGGGCAAGCGGGTGTCGTTAATACCACCGTAAACTTCACCAACCCACTATCTACCTCGATATTCCGAATCATATTCAGTTCCACCAGACTCTTCTGTAGCTCTGGATCTTGAACTGGTTTGAGAACTTCTAGTACGGTACTTCGATCTAACATCAGTAATTATATTTTTTCGATTATGGATTTAGTCTATAGCCTAAATCACACGATCGGTATCTTAACGGTGAATAGTCCGCGCCTCAACGCTCGATCGTGAAACATATCAAAAACCGTAGGTTGGGTAGAGCGAAGCGAAACCCAACAATCCTGACAGCGTTTGAGGATCGATACGATCGATCGGGCATCTTCATAACGTGCCTGAATCATCTATTGTGTTCGATCTTGTTTGATATGATTACCGCACCTGCCTACGATCGAGATTGGTGCTGTTGGGTTTCGCTTTGCTCTACCCAACCTACGATTCGTCGGAATGCCAATCTAATTGGTAAATACCCTGACCAACGTGATGATGAAAACTAGAAAATTGCCAATCTTGTGGCGATCGAACTAACTTGTGTTTGACTGGATTGTAATGAATATAATCGAAGTGGTTGGTAAAATCTCGCTCGTCCTGAATCTGATGCTCCCAAAAGCGACGTTGCCAAATTGCTTGCTCGCGTTTATCAAATCTAGAAGCAGATATTTCACCACGATATTGTTGTTGACAACGGCGAGTGAAATAACCTTTTATCAGTCGCCACCGTGTCGAAAAATCATTGTCCGTGGCTGGTAACGTCCAAATACAGTGAATATGTTCGGGGAGAATCGCGATCGCGTCAATTATAAACGGATGCGAACTCTTGACATACCGAAAAGCGTCGCGCAGCAAATCGATATTTTCAGGTTCGCATAAAAATGGTCGGCGATCGTGAGTAACAACAGTAAAAAAGTAAGTTCCCCCCGCAACCTTAGACCCTGTTTTTCACCTCCTGATTTTACACTGGGTACTTTCTTTCTCACGGTTCGCTCATTTTGGAGAGAGGTAGTCAAATTGGGTTAAAGTTTGACAATGAGCAAGCCTGTAACCTTAAC
>NZ_PVWO01000752.1 GCF_003003845.1 Chamaesiphon polymorphus CCALA 037
GGCTCAGATTCATTCATCTTTTCCCCCTTATTTAGTAATTGTACCTCTTTCTATACTCTTTGAGCGGGAAGGGAGTAGAATCCGCCAAACAGCTCTCAATCTATTTTACGAAGAAGCAAAACATCTAGAGAAATTAGGCAAACACAGTCAAATTCCCGAACTGTTTGCTTACTTTGATATCGAAGGTCAACCCTATCTCGTGCAGCAGTTTATCGATGGGCAAGATTTAGAACAAGAACTAGCGATCGAAGGCAAATTTAACCAGCATCAAATTCGCAAGCTACTATTATCGTTACTTCCAGTTTTAGACTTCTTACATCACCAGTCGCCGCCAATTATTCATCGCGATATCAAGCCTGCTAATATCATTAGACGGCGTAGCGATCGCGAGTTGGTATTAGTCGATTTTGGAGCGGCCAAACAAGCGACACAAACGATGTTAGCCAGAACTGGCACGACGATCGGTAGTCCTGAATATGTAGCACCAGAGCAGGCTAGAGGCAAACCTGCATTCGCTAGCGATATTTATAGTCTGGGCGTGACTTGTATCTTTCTACTCACCCAAGTCTCACCATTTGACTTATTTGATGTCAGTGAAGATGCGTGGGTCTGGCGAGATTATTTAGTCGATAATCCGGTCGATGAATCGTTAGGTAAAGTCTTAGATAAAATGATTGCTAATGCGCTATCGCAACGCTATCAATCGGCATCTGAAGTCATGGCAGCATTGGCAGATAATCGTCAGATCGTACTAGATCGAGTCCGATCCGATCTATCGATAAATGTCGATCGACAATCGGTAATTTCTTCAGGATCGATCGCCCGACAGTCGCCCAAACAGCTTCAACCCGATCGAAATCAGCACCTGCTACAACCGTTTGGATTTGAGACAGCTAAATTAGTCAATGGCAAAACTCTTTGGGGTACACCCAAGCTGACAGTCAAAAAGTCTCAGGGAATAGCCAATCGCTTCTTTCAAGATTTAGGTGGTGGTGTCAAACTCCAAATGGTGAGTATTCCGGCGGGTACGTTTTTGATGGGCGCGCCTGGATTGGAAGAAGGCAGTAGCGATTATCAACGACCCCAACATCGAGTCAACGTGCCCTCATTCTACATGGGCAAATATCCAGTCACCCAAGCTCAGTATGAAGCAATTATGGGCGATCGACCATCGTATTTTCAAGGCGGAGATCGACCTGTCGAGACTGTTTCTTGGCACGATGCAGTAGAATTCTGTCAGAAATTGTCCCAACTCACTCGCCAGCTCTACCGACTGCCTTCAGAAGCGGAATGGGAGTACGCAGCTCGTGCGGGAACGACGACAGCATTTTGTTTTGGCGAAACCCTCAGTCCTGAAGTCGCGAACTATAGCCAGCAAGAGACGACAGTCGTCGGAGCTTTTCCTGCTAATAACTACGGGTTATATGACATGCACGGAAATATTTCGGAGTGGTGTGCCGATAAATATCACGGCAACTACACGGGTGCCCCACGCGGCGGCTCTTGGTCTAGTAAAATGCGCTATTGTCGCAGTGCCGCACGAATCTATTACACGCCCGATTATCGCTGCGCTTATTTTGGTTTTCGGGTAGTTTGTGAATCTAATTGATAGTTGAGACAACCAATTTCGATCGGATATGGAGATCGTAGACAAGCTAAAAGACACATCCCCGACTTCTTGGAGAAGTCGGGGATGTATCGCGATATTTAATTACCAATCGCTAACCGCATGTTAGCCGCCAGCAACAGCCGGAACGATACTTACTTGGTCGCCATCTTTGAGCGGCGTTCCGGTACCATCGAGGAAGCGGATATCTTCATCGTTAACATAGAGATTGAGAAACCGTCGTAATTGACCGCTTTCGTCGCACAATCTCGCTTTGACACCGGGACAGGCAGCTTCTAAGGCATCTAGTAATTCCGCAATACTATTGCCATCGCATTCGATGGTAGCTCGATCGTTAGTAAATTTTTGCAGTGCAGTGGGGACTAAAACTTTGACAGTCATCTAGGAG
>NZ_PVWO01000753.1 GCF_003003845.1 Chamaesiphon polymorphus CCALA 037
TTCGATAAAAAACCCAAGTCCCCCGCCGTTCTTTTGCCAACAATCCAGCCTCGTACATGACTTTGAGATGATGGCTGACAGTCGGCTGCGATAGTCCCAATGTCTCGACCAACTCGCACGCACAAACTTCGCCACTCGGTTGGGCGGCAATTAGACTCAGCAGTTGCAATCTTGCGGGTTCGCCCAAGACTCGAAAAATTACTGCCAATCGCTCGGCTTCTGCGGTGGTGAGACGACCCGCAAGTAGGGGTGGACAGCAGGAAACTATGGGTTGAAGTGATTTCATAGTTTCTATATTTACATAGTTCGATATACCTTGCACCCAGATGAGGTCGATCGTGTAACAACAAAGCCGAAAATTTCGGGCAGACAACCAATATGCCAGAAGATCTAAATTTGATGCGACAGAGCAAATGATTCGATCGATAGTGACTCGTCAAATGTCAATTCGCTTAGATCGAACGCTGTTTGTAATTCTGTCAGATTTTCGAGAGCGAATGAAATCACTTAATATTTAGATCTCGATCGAGCAGATCGAGATTACCGATCGCCGCTACCAGCTACCGCATGAGTTAATGGCAGATCTCCAGTTAAATTTTGCAGCCGAAATCTCGATCGGAGTAGTCACTAAACCAGCCGTAGCGTTAAAATCGACATAATCCGATGCGCTAGAACTCGATACGGCTTCCACGATTGGCTCACTCATCCCTACAACCCAATGTTTGCCACCAACGCACCCACCCAACCAATTAATCCGGATAAGATTCGACCGGAGATACAAGCTTTACAGCCCCATTTAGTCGCCTTTCGACGGCAGATCCACCAACACCCCGAACTCGGTTTTCAGGAGCGACTGACGGCTGAAGCGATCGCCAAAAAACTGACAGAATGGAAGATTCCCCACCAAGTTGGCATCGCCAAAACGGGAATCGTCGCCATGATTCAGGGACGCAAGACGAGTTTTCGACTTAAGACATTGGCAATTCGGGCGGATATGGATGCCTTACCGATTCAAGAAGCCAATGAGGTACCCTATAAATCCAAGCACGATGGGATCATGCACGCTTGCGGACACGATGGGCATGTAGCGATCGCGTTGATGACGGCATACTATCTTTCCCAGCATCAAAATGACTTTGCAGGGATGGTCAAAATTATCTTCCAGCCCGCAGAGGAAGGCCCAGGCGGTGCCAAACCGATGCTCGATGCTGGAGTGCTCCAAAATCCCGATGTCGATGCCATCATCGGGCTACATTTGTGGAATAATCTACCGCTCGGTACGATCGGCGTTCGCAGTGGCGCGTTAATGGCGGCGGTAGAACGATTTACACTAAAGATCCAAGGTAAGGGCGGACATGGGGCGATGCCTCATCAGACGGTAGATGCGATCGTCTTAGGCAGTCAAATTGTCAATACAATTCAGACAATTGTCGCACGCAATGTCAATCCGATCGATTCTGCGGTGGTAACGATCGGCGAATTTAAAGCTGGTACCGCCTGCAATGTCATTGCCGATACGGCTACTTTAACCGGGACAGTCAGGTATTTTAATCCCGAACTAACCGACTTTTTTCAGCAACGGCTCGACGCGATCGTCGCCGGAATTTGTGCCAGTCATGGCGCAACTTATCAGTTAGACTACACCAAACTTTATCCACCCGTAATTAACGATCCAAAGATAACCGAACTCGTCAGATCCGTGGCGACAGATTTGGTAGAGACGCCGCTAGGAGTGGTGCCTGAGTGTCAAACTATGGGTGGCGAAGATATGTCCTTTTTCTTACAAGCCGTCCCCGGTTGTTACTTCTTTCTCGGATCTGCAAATCCCGATCGATCTCTCGCCTATCCCCATCACCATCCCCGATTTGACTTCGACGAAACAGCTCTGGGTACTGGGGTGGAGATGTTCGTGCGGTGTGTGGAGAAGTATTGTAATTAGTTGGGAGTTGGGAGTTGGGAGTAGATGAGTAATGAGTAATGAGTAATGGGTAAGATCGTCAACAAGGCAG
>NZ_PVWO01000754.1 GCF_003003845.1 Chamaesiphon polymorphus CCALA 037
CCTTTGGATGGTTATCTTGGTGTCGGCGATTGAGTCGAGATCGTGAGGGTTTACCAGCAACTTCGGAAGCTTGGATTCATATCGCAATGATCCGGATCATGGTTCGTCGTTTAGCATAATTTCATACCTCTCCCCAACTTTTCAAACACCCTCTAAGAGCTTGGCTCTGCATGTAATATTTTTAACGATCGAGATTCAGTAATTATATGTGGGTACCCTAAATCTGGTAGTTATCTATTCAGATCCTATGGGAATTCTTATCTTTATCCTCGTATTAGGAGCGACGATCGCGTATATTTGCGTCGATGCTTACAATCGGCTTGTCGCGCAACGCAACCGCTACAAAAATGCCTACGCCCAAATCGATGTCCAATTGCAACGCCGTTACGATCTGATTCCCAACTTGGTGAACACCGCCAGAGGGTATCTCACCCACGAGCGAGAGACTTTAGAGGCAGTAATTTCGGCACGAAATATTGCCATTACTGCCAGTAATAGAGCCGCTAGCGATCCTGGTGCTCCTAGAGCAATGGACAACCTCTCTCAGGCAGAAGGCGAACTATCAGGTGCTTTAGGAAGACTGTTTGCTGTTAGTGAATCTTATCCCAATCTCAAAGCCGATGGTACGATGATGCAGCTCATGGAAGAACTCACATCTACCGAAAATCGGGTAGGCTTTGCCCGTCAAGCTTTTAATGATGCCGTCACGCTCTACAACACCACTAAAGAAGCTTTCCCCAGCAATCTCATTGCCAACCAGTTTGGCTTTAGCTCGGCAGAACTCTTGCGCGAAGTTGCCGTAGAACACGAAGTACGAGTGGCTCCGCAGGTGTCTTTCTAGGAGAGGGGGAGAGGGAGAGACTAGGGGACTGGGGGACTGGGAGACTGGGAAACACTGACATCAGCGATCGACTATCCACTATCCACTATCCACTATCCACAACATTAAAAAAACAATAGAGCTGAGTAGCTGGATATGAGTTTTTTCGAGCAACAGGATCGATCGAGACGCGCGACGCGGACTTTGGTGGGGGTATTTGTAGCCGCAGTCATGTTTACAGGTATCTGTATTTACTTTGCAGCGATGCTATCAATTAATACAACTTCCTTAAAATGGGCGGTGTTTGGCGATCGATTGAGTTGTCAACCGATCGTCCCGACGAGCGTAACAACTAGCCCGCGCGCGATCTCAGCTCAAACCACGATCCCATTATTACCTTCAGCACCCGATCTAGATTACCAGGTAGGTAGATTTAGCGGTTTATCGCGGTTGGGAAATGCTGCTCGGCGCGGTTTCAGCTCGGCACCTCGCCCTAACTACAGATCCAATCGCTCTGTTGGTGGCGGCTATTCTCCCCCTGGCTCCAACTCGCCGATGCCCAATTGTCGTCAGTCAGCTATTTGGTGGGATGGGCGGGTATTGTGCTGGACTTTGCTAGGGACGGCAATGTTAATGGGAATACCAGCATGGTGGAAGATCGAGCAGTTGCGGGCTGGTGGTGCGGTAATTGCCGCCGAATTGGGCGGGAGGCGGATTTTTGTCGAACAGGCGACACCAGCCGAGCGACAGTTACTTAATATTGTCGAAGAAATGGCGATCGCCGCGACAATTGCCGTCCCACCAGTGTATCTTTTAGACAATGAAGCGGGGATTAATGCCTTTGCTGCGGGGTTTACGGTTAATGATGCGGTAATTGGCGTCACTCAGGGGAGTTTGGAGCAACTCACTCGCGATGAATTGCAAGGCGTCATCGCCCACGAGTTCAGTCATATTCTCAACGGGGATATGGCGATGAATATCCGGCTGATGGGGGTATTGCACGGCATTTTATGCTTGCATTTGACAGGACGGCTGCTGAGTTATACGACTTGGAGTCGGGACAATCCGCTGTGGATATTTGGGCTGATGCTCAGAGCGATCGGGTTTTCGGGTTTTATCTCAGGGCGATTGATTCAGAGTGCGATTTCCAGACAGCGGGAATTACTAGCAGATGCCTCGGCGGTACA
>NZ_PVWO01000198.1 GCF_003003845.1 Chamaesiphon polymorphus CCALA 037
AGTGGTATCCGTACCAGTCGATTTATTGCTGGGGAAAACGCCGACTGTGGGCTGAATCTGGCTCTAATCGATCGCAGTACAGCTAGACAAAAGCTATGTATATTCACTGAGAACATCGAAGTTATTGGCTGAGATTGACAATAGATTTTTAGCCGCTTGCCATCGAGAGTCCGTAAATTCTCGGATCTACTGGCGACATTGGCTTGTTATACTTGACCACTACGGACACTAAAGAATTGCGATCGACAGCACTAATAAGTAGTGACACCGATCGCTATTACTGAAGCTCGGCTCGATAGTTCGATCTAGCGGGATTGAATATGTTGAGATTGCCCGATCGGGATAAATAAGGATACTCAGGAGTAAATCGAGTCGTCTAATTTTCAACCCAATCGCAGCAATACATAAATCGTTTTAACCGCTCATAGATCGTTCGCTTGCTGGAAATCTTACCGATTGTTTTCAGTAAGTCTAGCTAATAAATACCTTGTATTGTTAATTTTGACAATTCCTGGCACGTAAAGCCAATAGGATGAGTCTATTTCGTTACGAGTGAAGTTGTCCCCCGATATTTTCCCACCTCTATTTTGCCAGTTTAGATCGAATATGAACAAACTTTTAATGGTTACGACTGTTCCTAGTACCCTACGTAGCTTTTTGTTACCGTTTGCCGCTCATTTTCGATCGCAAGGATGGCAAGTAGACGCAATGGCTTGTGAGGTCTCAGCTTCGGTGGAATGCCAACAAGCATTCGATCGGGTGTGGGATGTTCAGTGGTCGCGCAATCCGCTAGATCCGCGCAATTTATTAGGTACGCCGCAGGTAATTCGGGAGATTGTCGCTCGCGAAAAGTACGACATCATCCACGTTCATACTCCAGTTGCGGCGTTTGTGACTCGATACGCACTCAAAGATTTACGCCAAAAATTAAGATCTAAGGTAATTTATACCGCCCATGGTTTTCATTTCTACGCAGGTGGAAATCAGCTCAAAAATGCGATTTTTATTCAATTGGAAAGGTGGGGCGGTAAGTGGACGGACTATTTAGTCACGATCAATCATGAAGATAAATATGCCGCAGAACGCTATCAACTGCTCGATCCAGAGCGAATTCGCTATATGCCTGGTATCGGCGTAGATTTAAATTATTACAATCCTCGATCGGTTGCCGAGTCAGCCGTAGTGGCAGTACGTCAAGAGTTAGGTTTGGGTGAAAACGATCGGTTATTACTATCAGTAGCTGAATTTACCGCTCGCAAGCGTCATGTCGATGCGATCGGGGCATTTGCCAAGCTAGCTCGATCGGATGTACATTTAGCTTTTGCAGGTACTGGCCCACTAAAAGAAAAGATGCAGCAACTAGCCTCCAATCTGGGTGTGGCAGATCGGATTCATTTCTTAGGTAACAGGCGCGATATTCCGGTACTAATGAGAGCCGCTACGGCAAATATCCTGGTTTCGGCACAAGAAGGACTACCTCGGAGCGTCCTAGAATCCCTAGCCTTGGAAACTCCTACCATCGGTACTAAAATTCGCGGTACTCAAGATTTACTAGCCGACGGGTGCGGATTGTTAGTAACTGTAGGCGATGTGGATGAATTGGCATCTGCCACAACTACCGTACTCGATCGACCCGAAGAAGCCGCCCAAATGAGTAAATTAGGCTCCGAGCGGATCTCTACTTACGATTTAGACTCGATCGTGAGGCTACACGAGCAGTTGTATGCGGAGGCGTTAGGAGTAGTGGATAGTGAATAGTGGATAGTGAATAGTGAATAGTGGATAGTGAATAGTGGATAGTGGATAGTTGATAGTGGATAGTTGATAGTGGATAGTTGATAGTGGATAGTTGATAGAGAGTAGTTTGCTGACGATCGACATAACGCGATCGAAAAGAAAGCCCCATCATAATGTGATGGGGCTTTCTTGTGAAGTAGAAAATGAATTAACTGCGGGCATTTGCCCGCAATCCACTATCCACTATCCACTATCCACTATTCACTATCCACTAACTACTTAACCCACTTCTCCCCAACGATTTCAGCTAGATCGACAACCCGTTGGCTGTAACCCCACTCGTTATCGTACCAAGCGATCACTTTGACCATATCATCGCCCATGACCATCGTCAGCGTAGAATCAATAGTAGAAGAGGCATCGGTGCCCTTAAAATCACTCGAAACTAGTGGCAACTCACAATAGTCTAAAATCCCTTTCATAGAACCTTCAGCGGCAGCTTTGAGGGTAGCGTTGACTTCCTCTGTAAAGGTTTTCTTCTCAACGTTGACAACCAAATCAACTACTGACACGTTGGGAGTAGGTACCCGCAGTGCGATCCCGTTGAGTTTGCCTTTGAGTTCTGGTAATACCAAAGCAACTGCTTTAGCCGCACCAGTGGAGGTGGGGACGATGTTCATCGCCGCAGCCCGCGCCCGACGCAAATCGCGGTGGGAAGCATCCAGCAGACGTTGGTCGCCAGTGTAGCTGTGAGTCGTGGTCATTGTCCCTTTGACGATGCCAAAGTTGTCATTGAGGACTTTAGCAAAAGGAGCTAAACAGTTAGTGGTACAGCTAGCGTTACTAATGATGAAGTGCTTGTTGTGGTCGTAGTCTTGATGGTTGACACCGACTACAAACGTACCGTCTTCATCCTTTCCTGGTGCTGTAATTAGCACTTTTTTCGCACCAGCATTAATGTGGCGCGAAGCACCTGCATGGCTGATGAACACGCCCGTAGACTCAATTACCAGGTCGATTTCCCAATCTTTCCAAGGTAAGTTATCGGGGTTGCGATCGGATACGCATTTAATTGTCTTGCCATTGACCGTAATCGTGTTGTCATCAGCACTGATGTCTGCATCAAATGTGCCCAACATGGTGTCATACCGGAGCAAGTGTGCGTTGGTACGGGGATCGGAAGTATCGTTAATACCCACAACTTCGATATGGCTATTCTTTCTTCCCAGCCAACACCGCATAAAATTCCGACCGATCCGCCCAAACCCATTGATCGCTACTCTAATCACAGCCTCTTGCCCTCTTGTTCTAAATTTCTAGTTATATATCCAGTGATAAAACTAGATCGTACCGCAAACTATACACATCTATAACTTTATCGATGTCAGAATAGTGACTTTTTTTTATGGATGACGATCGAGTCACTCTGTCGTCACATAAAGTTTCATTGCGCTACTGGCGATCGAGCATTACTCAAAAATTCTAATACACGAACGGGTATTCCGATCCGATCGCAGGTGGCGGACTTTTTTGGATCGAGTGCATCGCCAATACATACTTACTATTAACAAGGTTAGGGGTAAGGGGCAAAGGATAGATCGTGGGTATGTTCCTTTGCCCTTTGCCCACTTCACTAAGCCGTAGACTACTAGTTAGCAAACTGAGGTAATACTTGATTTAGCTTGCCACTGCGATATCCTTCTAAATCTAAAGTTACATAGACAAATCCAAATGACTGAAAGGCTTGGGTTAACTGGATCAGATCGGTATTAGCTACAAATTTTTGGATCAGCTCGGCTGGTAATTCGATTTTTGCGGTATCGTCACTCGATCGCACGCGCACATTTTCATAGCCCAATCGACGCAAATAAATCTCCGCTCTCCCCACGCGATTTAATTTGGGAACCGTGATTTCTTCTCCATAAGGAAAGCGCGAACTCAAGCAAGGTTGAGCGGGTTTATTCCAACACGATAAACCGATCGATCGAGCAATTTCACGCACTTCCATTTTTGTAATTCCCAGCTCGGCTAATGGCGATCGTGCGCCCCGTTCTCTAGCCGCCTGAATGCCTGGGCGGTAGTCTTGCAAATCATCAGCATTGACACCATCGATGACATAACTATACCCAAGCTTCAATCCTAAAGGCTTGAGTGTATCGTGCAGTTCGCTCTTGCAAAAATAACACCGATTCACTGGATTGGATGCATAATTAGGATTGTCCATCTCGTGAGTTTCGACAATCTGATGGGCAATTCCGATCGATTTAGCCTGCTCGATCGCATCTTCTAATTCTTCAGGTAGTAATGATGGCGATTTAGCTGTGACAGCTAAGGCTCGATCTCCTAAAACATCGTAGGCAATTTTAGCAACTAAGGTACTATCAATTCCTCCCGAATAAGCAATTAACGCTCGATCCATCTCTGCAAATAGATTGCGAAGTTTTTCTAGTTTTAGTTCTAACATTCGATTGAATTAATTTTGCATAGCGATCGTAGCTATAGTTTCTAATTATATCAAATCTGTAGCAGTGCGCTCGGGATGCGCGGGAAACCCTCGATCCACTTGCCATCGGTGCCTTGGCAGCCCTCAGTGCCCCTAGTAACACAGGGCATATGTTCGATCGGTTGAATCGAACTAGTACTGGGCGGCATAAATAAAGCCGTATTTCAATTACACAATGGCTTGCCTTTGTAAGTCCACTGGAACGGCTTTGCCATTGTGCGATTAAAGTACTCTACGAATTCTAAGATGCGAGTTTTTAGAGCTTCAGTACTACTAGTCTCGGCAAATCATCCAATTCGATCGATTAATGAATTTCGATCTGCTGGCTAATTGCAAAAATAGGCAATCGATCGCACAAACAATGCTGGCGATCGATACCAACCAAGTGAGTCGATAGAGCGACAGATATTGGTACGGCTAACCATCCACGATCCTAGCTGTCGCTCGATTTATCCCGATCTAGATCTCCAATGTGTTCTATATATAAAATCCTAAAGCTAATAATAGCCCACTCGCAAAATGCAGCCGCACTGCTAGATATTTACATGTCCGAACTCGTTCTGGTCGATCGTGATATTCCGAGACAAAATTGGTTAATTTAATTGCCAAAGGTAAGCTCAAAAAGACTAATAAAGTGGCAACCGGAAACAATCCGATCGCGACCCCAACTGCCGAAAGTGCGTAAATACTCGCCGTACTCCATTTCAACACCGCCGCGCCCATTTTCGTGCCCATGCGGACGATCGGCGATAGTTTACCAGCCGCGAGATCGTCTTTGACTTGATGAAAATGCGAACAGAATAAAATAATACTAGTAGAAATACCGATAATTAGTGAAGCTAATAAATTAGCGATCGACCATGATTGGGTTTGACTATAATAAGCTGCACTTAAAGCCAAAGGGCCAAAACAAATCGTACAAATTATTTCGCCCAAACCTTGATATCCCAATCGGAAAGGAGGGCCTTGATAACTATAGCCCAAGAAGCAACTTAATAAGACGATTTCAACGACCGTAAGATCTTGTTGCCACCAAGAAATCATTGCAATTCCAGCTATTCCTAGCCCTAAAAACAAGTTTCCCAGCCAAAACATCAAATTGCGATTGCCAGTGAGATTGACAACTGACTCAGCTTTATTGATATCGATACCCGTATCGCTATCGTACACATCATTGCTAATATTCAGCCATGCAATAATCGCGATCGCCGATAATAAAAAAGTCCCTAAAATATTGAGGTCGATCGCTTGAGTCTGGGCATAAGCCACAGCAGAACCAACGGTAATCGGAATAATTGCGACAGTATACATAGGCGGTTTAATTGCCGCCAACCATAACTTCGACTTGGGTTGGCCGACCGACTCAAATGTAGTCATAATAAAAATTAAATTTAAAATAATATTGAGAATTTCAGCCCAATCTTCTTCAAGCTACTCAATCGTAACTGCTGTGCCAATCTCTACTCAAAAAAGATAACGAATCGTAACTACTCCCGAGCTGTCGATCGGCACAGAGGAGCGGCTGCACTCTATATCTAATTAGCTATAACACGTCGTCAATTCGCCAATTGGTGCATCGCCAAGAAAATTAACACGTCAAGCTTCGATTCAAGCATCGTTCGTACTGCCCGACCAAATCGCTCGCCAGATTGAGGTCTGTAGGGCTGCTGTAGAGTACCGCGCGCGCTCGATCGGCTAAATCCATCAAAACCGGATCTTCGGCCTTCCCTTTGGCCAGAGCCTTGGCTGTGAGTGCGTCCAATCTGCCCCGCAATTCTTGTCTGGTATCGAGCGGGAGACGATTGGCGGTAAGTGCGGCTGTCGTGGCGACAGTGTAAGCCTGCACCTTCTGCATCCAATTCGTCAAGCCGATGCGCACGGCGGGAATTGTCCCGGCAGAAAACTTGGCTCTCAACCGCTCCAACCAGCGTTCTAGTTCGGCAATTTCTTCGCTAGGGATGGGCGAAACAGTCGGTAAACTATGGCTAATTTTAGACTGACTTTCTGTATAAGCAGCGATCGAGTCCCGATTGAGTTGTTGCAAATGCTGGAGCGATTGCGGTGCAGATGCAAAGTCGGCTTGCAATTGTTGGCGTTGCTGGGCGAGAGCTTCGAGTTCGCGACGCGCATTATTAAGCAATGGGGTAATATCTTGCGTAAATGCCAGATTTATCCCCAAAGGATCTCGATCGATCTGAAGCTGAAGATCGGCAAAATTAGCTTGGGCAGTTGCTAACGATGGAGGTAGATCTACTTGTAAATCTCGAACTAATTCTTGCAACTCTGCAATCGATCGATGCGTGACGATTAACTTTGATTCTAATTCCGTCCACGCCATTTCTACCGACACAAACGTATCTCTAGCAATCGCAAATGCCACCATCATCCGGTTCAATAAATCTTCCAGAGAAATCGATCGACAAACTCGATCGAGACCGATTAGATTTCTCTGGGCTAACGGTGTTTGAGCCTCCGGTAATTCGATCGATATTCCCATTAACAACTGCTCGATCTCTTGCAATTGGCTATCACTGACAAATAACGATGGTAATTCCTTGCGTAATCTACATGCCCGATCGATCTGCCGATTGAATAATTCTAAATAATCAAATAACCGCTCGATCGCCGTCAACGCCGTACTTGCCTGTTGCTGCGTCGTTCCCGTAACATTGCTAGGCGGATTGCCTACCCCACTCAAGCGTTGATAAGCAGGCAAATCGTACAATTCCAGCAAATTTCGATTGGCAGCATCACTCTTTTGCTGCCAGTCCGTCAATAATCGATCGATTTGTGCTAAAGTCAGACCCATATTATTACGATCGCTTCGATAAATGTTCGAGTAAAGCCTGACGCATAATATCGCTCGGAGCCGCCTGCTGCAACCACAACTCAAACGCGATCGCCCCTTGCTGAATTAACATCTCCAAACCATCGATCGCAATCGCACCATGCGCTTGAGCCAATTGCAAAAACTTAGTCGGTCGCGGAGTATAAATTAGATCGTAAGCGATCGAATTAGATCCGATCTTAGCCACGATCTCCGCAGTAATTGGACTGTCAGTCGTATGCGGGTGCATCCCGATTGGCGTACTATTAACCAATAACAGATTTTCTCGATCGATAAAAGTCCCCAATTCATCCCACAAATGAACGTGCAACTTTACAGGTGTGGGTACATCGCTAGAGAGCGTCTCAAGCCGAATATCCTGCCAACTCTCCCCAAACGCCGCTAACTTTGCCGCATCCCTTCCAAACACCCGAACGCTGCGACAGCCCAACTGATGGCACCCCGCCACCACCGCCCGCGCCGCCCCACCATTACCCAAAATGAGTGCCGTCGTCTCTCCCCAGTCCCGCGTCATTGCCTTGAGCGGAGCAATAAACCCTGAAATGTCTGTATTGGTACCTTGCCAGCCTTCAGGCGCGTTCCAGATGGCGTTTACCGCCCCTACAGCCTTTGCCAGCGGGCTAATATCTGCAAGCAAGGGCATAACTGCTTGCTTGTGCGGAATCGTCACGCTGCATCCGACTACACCAATGGCAGCGAAGCCAGCGAGTGCGGTAGTTAGCTGCGCTGGCGCGACATCAAATGCCACATAGCGATAATCCAAACCCAAGGCTGCAATCGCGGCATTGTGCATTACAGGCGAAAATGTATGGGCGATAGGATTGCCGATGACACCTAATAATTTTGTGGTACCAGTAATTTGAGACATGAAAGTTAGGGGTGAGGGAGTTGGCACAGACTGAGTTGTCTAGATTTACTTGAGTCAATTTGTAAAGTGTATGTATCGCGACTGTGGTTCTATCGGTCGCGATCGGTAGAATATGTAGAATATTAAGTAAGCATTGGTAAATATTCTAAGGATTACTAACAACCATGATGCAAGTAGATATTGGAATAGACGCAGATACTCGTAAGGAAATCGCCGACGGGTTATCGCGGTTGCTCGCAGATACATATACCTTGTATCTCAAGACTCATTACTTCCATTGGAATGTTACCGGGCCGATGTTTCAAACGCTCCATCTGATGTTTGAAACTCAGTATACCGAATTAGCTTTGGCAGTAGATCTAATTGCCGAACGGATTCGGGCATTAGGGTTTACCGCACCTGGAAGTTATACCGAGTACGCCAAATTAAGTTCGATTCCCGAGACGACTAGCGTACCCAAAGCCACGGAGATGATTAAACTCCTCGTCGAAGGACAAGAAGCTGTCTGTCGCACCGCTCGATCGATCTATGCTAGTGCCGAGAAAGCTAGCGACGAACCAACTGCCGATTTACTCACCCAACGGTTACAATTACACGAAAAAACTGCCTGGATGTTGAGAAGTTTATTAGACCAATAATCAATTTATTTCTGAGTAGGGTGGGCAGTGCCCACCTCTTTGTATAAAGCGTATTATTAGCATAATAGAATGGCGATCGATATTTTTTCAATAAGTAGCTGAGCACAAATATTTATTAGATAGAGATTGCCATAAACTTTGGTGGTGGGCAGTGCCCGCCCTACATAATATTTGATATTTACTCAGCAGCTAAAGTCTCGCATGAATGAAGATCGCACCGTACAGCTACAAGAATTAATGCACAAAGTCGGCATTAGTAGCTTCAAAAAATTGTACCAATTAACTAAAACTTCCGATCGCACGATTCGGAAACTGCGATCGGGCGAACTTGGCACACTGCAATGGCAAACACTAATTAATATTAGCAACACTTTACAGATATCGATCGACGAACTAATTAATATCTTTGGTAAGCAACTTAGCTCTAATGCCGATCGCCAAAAACTAGCGAGCCTTCAACAAGAATATCAACATCTCCAGCAACAATTACAACAGCAGCGAGAGACGCTCCAAGCCGAATTTCAATATCAAAGTTTGCAGACATTAGAATCTTTCTTGACTTACTTTCCTGCTGCTAAATTTGCCGCTGCTAAAAATCCAGACTTCCCAGCTAGTAAAATCTTCCCATTAGTGCAATCGATCGATCGACTCATCCAACAATGGGGTGTTACCGTAATTGGCGAAATTGGCTCTGAAGTCGCCTACGATCCGCGCTGGCATCAATTAATTGAAGGAACTGCCCAACCGGAGGAATCGGTGACAGTTAGATACGTCGGCTATCGACAAGGCGATAAGTTGATATTTAGAGCCAAAGTTAGTAATTAACTAAGCCCTGACAACATAACCCCGACTTCTTGAAAAAGTCGGGGTTATTAAGGATATAAACTAAGTAGGTGTGGATTGTAAATCTGGTCTTTCTTCTGGAAAAATTGCCCCCTCGATCGGGCAAACTTGGATGCAAATTCCACAATCAATACAGGTAGAAAAATCAATCCAATACCAATCGGTACCCAGCGTATTTTTTCCTGGGCCTTCATGAATACAGGCAACCGGACAAGCCGCTACACAGTCAGCTATACCTTCACAAACATTGGTAACGATCGAGTGGGACACAGTTTCTTCTCTACTAAATAATCAACAGCGATCGATGGTAACACAA
>NZ_PVWO01000755.1 GCF_003003845.1 Chamaesiphon polymorphus CCALA 037
CTAATTACTCCGACTTTTTTCATTACCAATCAATTTTTGAAAGACTATTCTCCTACTTTTTCAGCAAGCCCTACATAGATTACTTCACTTAAGTTTGACTTAAGCCAACACTCGATCGCCGATCGTGCCACAAAAGATCGAGCATCTCAACCTCAGCCGGGATATGTTCGGCAAGCTTGATGCCATTCGCCTTTGTGCTAAAGCATTCTCACAATTAAGTCAGTGTTTATCTCTAAATATCTCATCTGGTGACTAAAGTTGTTTGCCTCGATACTAAGAACATGGTCGAACTGACAACCACATCCCACATCAACCTCATTCAATGATGCTATATCGATTATCTTGTCTAGGAGTCTCGTTATTCTGCTATGGACTGGCTCAAGCTTTGCCATGTTTGCTGTTCTTCATTGTCCCCAATGATTTTGTTGGTAAATACATTCCTTCTGGAAAACTAAATGCTTACGGTTATCCGATCGATATCTACGATTACAGTGGGATCGAACTGACTATTGCTGGATTATTTGGACTTTTGTTTATGCAAATTCCACCTGCTTTAGGTTGGTTAGCAAATCCAGCTTATTGGCTATCATCTGTATTCTTTATGCAGCAGAAATATCTTAATGCGGCGATCGCGGGTTCGCTCGCCGTAATTATCGGCTATTTAGGTACGATTTCCGCCTTTTGGTACGATCTGCCAAATGGTAGTAGTCCTAACTCTCATTTAGCTCTCGATCGACTTCTGGCTGGCTTTTGGTTCTGGTTGGCGGCTCCTGGAATTATCGCACTTGCATCTGTAATTAGGATGACAATCTTGCGACGAACATAAAGCAGTTTTTGGAATCGCCAGAGCTGTTTTGAATATTTAGTTAAAATGCAAACCAGATTGAAATCCAATCTAGCCGATTCAGCAGTGCTGAGGCTACGCCAACGATCCTAACTGCTTCAATACCGATATTTGCCCCTCACTCAAACCAGTAACTCCGGTAATATTCATCCCCTCATAGAGTCGATTCCGCAAAGCGGACGCTACGCGATCGGGATGTAAAGTTGTCAGACATTCTCCTGTTTGCACATTCCAAATTTTAATTGTTTCATCGGCACTACTACTGACCAATTTAAGATCTTCAGTCCGATCGATTTGGGGTATAAACGCGATCGAGAGAATAATGCGATCGTGACCCGTTAAAGTCCGAAAAACTTCCCCGCTGCGGACATCCCAGAGCTGAATCGTACAATCGTGTAGACTATTTGCCAGCAGATCGCCTGCCGGACTAAAGACGAGTGGATGGGCTTCAGTCAGGGGGTTCGGGGGGACGATCGCCCCACAAGTCTCACCCGTGGTGAGATCCCACAATTGGATCGAGTTGTGCCAACAAGCGGTTGCCAGCAGTTGACTGGTGGGATCGATGGCAATGGTATATCGGCCTGGTGACTGATGTTCTAATGCCAGGTGGGGCTGTGAAAACTGTTTTTCTGTCTTCAATTTCTCGACATCCCAGACCCTAACGATCGTGCCGTCGCCACTGGTTATCAGCCATCGCCCATCTGCGCTGAATTTCAGCGACCAAACTGGATATATATCGCTCGCAGTACACAGACATTGCCCTGTCTGGCTATCCCACAGTTTGACCGTTCGATCGAGGCTACAGGTGGCAATCAGGAGGTCGTCGTGGCTAATAGCGACCGCCCAGACCCAATTTTCATGTCCCTGAAAGGTCAGTCGGCACCGCCCGCTCTCTAGCTCCCAGATTTTGACGGTAAAGTCTTCACTCGCACTAGCCAGCCATGTCCCCGTCGAATTGAAAACGACATGGCGAATGCGGCTGTTGTGTCCCGCTAATTTGGTCGCGCATCTTCCTGTGTGGAGGTTCCATAAGTGGATCGCGCCATCGCTACTCCCCGCCGTTGCCAGTCGCTCGCTCTGCGGATCGACGGCGATCGTGCAAACTTGATTGGAATAGCCTTGTAAGGTCTTCAGGCATTGCCCATTCTGGATATCCCATAA
>NZ_PVWO01000199.1 GCF_003003845.1 Chamaesiphon polymorphus CCALA 037
GTCCTGGGAGTTCAAAGTCCCTTTTAAAAAGGGGGATTTAGGGGGATTCTCACTAACTTCGCCCCATCTTTCGACAATCCCTTGCTGCACTAAAATCGGTAAAGTCTCAAAATGCGCCCGATACTCTTCACCCGAAAGCAACTGACGCGGCTTGCGCCAGCCATCCCCTTCTGGATCGTTAGTTACTCCCGCTGTCAATAACTCAATTAACTCCCCACTATCCGCTGGAATATCTCCAACTTGATAACCCGCAGCCTTGAGCGCATGGAGGATTTCGACGCAACTTTGGGGCGTATCTAAACCCACCCCATTCGCCAACCGCCCATCGCGAGTCGGGTAATTAGCCAGAATCAAAGCAACCTTGCGATCGACTACCGATTTCCGCCGTAGCTTGCTCCAATTTAAAGCCAATTCTGCCACAAATTCCACTCGATCGGGCACGGGTTCGTATACCAACACATCTGTCTGAAGTGCCGAGTTCTGAGTTTGCACCGCCTTAAACGAAATCGCCCGCGTAATAATCCGCCCATCCACCTCTGGTAGAGCCACATTCATCGCCATATCACGCGGTGTCAAACCTTGCCAACCAGACTCCCAAAATTCCTTTCCCGCACCGCTCAGAATTACTTGAAAAACGGGTAAATTCATCGTTGCCCATAAGTCCACCTGGGGCGTATCTGTATCCAAACTCGCCAGAGAAAAGCTCGTGGTATTGAGCAAAACATCCACACCCTGCTGACAATAACTAATTAATACCCGCTGCACCACTGGATCTTTGAGCGAAGACACATACATCGGTACCGGAGTTAGGTTACGATCGACTAAAGCTTGACACAATGCCTCGATCGCAGCAAGATTTCCCGATAGATAATGCGCCCGATAGAAAATTATTGCCGCCCCACCCTGCAAGGGCATTCCCTCTGGCAACCACCGCACCTCATCGTAAATCCCCACGCGTGGCACGGCTGCTGGAGCGCGATATGCACACTCAAAATCCAACCACCGACTGGCGATAAAATTCAATAACTGACGGTAATTATCAACCCCACCTTCAATCAGATATTGCCACACTCGATCGACATCCGCCAAACTCGCAGTAGAATGGCTCATCAAGGTCGGATCGGGACGCTCGTCTCCAGGCAGAACGATTAACACTGCTCCCGTCTGTCTAGCCGTCTCCTGGACGACTTCTAGCCCATAACTCCAGTAAGATTGACCCCCAATTAACCGGACGATAATTACCTGCGCCGCTGTCAGTACATCTTCGGCATAAGTATCGATCGTCAATTGCTGCTGTAGCTGCAACAAATTCACCACCCGCACCTGGGGAAAATCCGCTGGTAATTTAGTCGCTGCGACTGCTAATGTCTGGATATCGGTATCGGCAGCGGTAATAAACGCGATCGGGGCTGGCTGTTGTTCGACAAATATGACTCCCTCAGCCGCAGGATTCCAACCACCCGGTATTGTAGCGAGACGATGCATCGAGTTTCACCCTAACAGACAGCACCTCATTGTAACGAACTTGGACTTGGCAATATAATAATTAGACCTGAATGACGTGCAGCATTACAACGATCTCATCGATCGCGATCGAGTCTAGCTAGCATTCTGCCCTGATATGACTGATAAACTGGTAACTAACGATCGACAGGTACCATCACATGTCTACCGAATTAGTCAACTGGTTGGAATCGGCTACCGAACTGGGGATGTTGCCCAGCGATGTCTTAGAATCGATCGCGAGCGAACTAGAGGTCTTAGTCGTACCAGCAGGCTCTAAAGTGACGATCGAAGATACCCCAGTCACTAAGTTATATATCTTAGAATCTGGGCAAGCGGAGCGGTATCGTCGTCAACGAGCGGGATTGATGTGGGCGGCGGGGTTATTGCCTGGAGCAGTGGTAAATTTGTCGGCATTACAACGAGGGCAACTAACAGATAGCCGGATTGTTACCCTAACAGAATGTCAGTTTCAGACGATTGCCGCCGAAAAATGGCAGGCATTAGTTACCCAATATCCCCAGATTACCGCCGCTTATGCCGAACGGTTGGCGGGTAAATTAGAACAACTCGAAGGTGAAATCGCTTACGATCGCGACAGGCAAGCGGCGTTGCGGACTTATTTGGTACCCCAAGCCAAGCGGGGAATTATTGGCGAGAGTCGGTATGCAGTTAAATTGCGCCAACAAATTCGCGCCGCAGCCAGCGACGATCGATCGGTCATTATTTCGGGCGAACCGGGGTTGGAAAAAGATAATATTGCCGCGCTGATTCATTTTGGATCTAAGCGTCGCCAGCAGCCAATTATTAGTCTCAAAAGTGCTCTAATTACTGCCAATGGTGCCGAATTATTCGGGCGCGTGGGTGGCAAGCCGGGTTTATTAGAATGGTTGGGCGAAGGGACGTTAATTTTAAATGACGTTCAGGAATTACCGCGAGATTTAGTACCGCAAATCGAGCAATTATTAACTACGGGAAACTATACACCAATCGCTCGTGAGGGACAAGTTTCGCCGCCACCGCGATCGAGTAATGCGCGCGTCATTCTCATCTCAGAGAGCACTCAACCGACGTTTAATAAGGTTGTCAAACATCAGATTAAAGTTCCAGGATTGCGAGTGCGGAAGGCCGATTTAGAGGCGCATGTCAATTACTATCTCAACATCATTTGTCGGCAAAAAAAGTTGCCCAAACCACAAGTCATCCCCGAAGCAATTCGACGGTTACAAGCTTATGATTTCCCTGGTAATTTAAAAGAATTGCAAGGAATGGTCGATCGAGCTTTATTACAAGCTCAAGGTAGTAAGGTATTAACAGAGGAAGTATTTTGGGCGCAGGCGGCTAAGAAGCAATTATTTCGGCTGAATTTACTCAATGCTTATCCCCTGTTACGTCAATTTTTAAATAGCGATTGGTATCCCGATCGAGTTAATTATGGTTTTACGGCGTGGGTATTTCCAATTGTCGTCGCCATTCTATTTCTAGCCCCTCAAGATCGCCAACATAATTTCGCACTCAATCTATTTTGGGCGTGGTGGTGGCCGTTAATTCTATTATTATTTCCCATTATCGGTAGATTGTGGTGTGCTTTTTGTCCGTTTATGATTTATGGTGAGATCGTTCAGAAGCTTTCGCTGAAAGTTTTCCCCAGAACTCTCAAAAAGTGGCCGCGCGAGACTGCCGAAAAATGGGGCGGTTGGTTTCTATTTGGATTATTCGTCCTGATTTTCCTCTGGGAAGAACTCTGGAATCTAGAAAATACTGCTTATTTATCTAGTTGGTTGTTGTTACTGATTACTGGTGGTGCAGTACTTTTTTCGCTCATATTTGAACGGCGATTTTGGTGTCGCTATTTATGTCCGATCGGGGGAATGAATGGTCTGTTCGCCAAGCTATCGATCGTCGAATTACGCGCCCAGCAAGGTACTTGTGCCGCAGAATGTACCACTTACCATTGTTATAAAGGCGGTGTCGGTTTTGGGGAGGGACAGACGACGAATGGGTGTCCGATTTATTCACATCCAGCGCAATTAACCGATAATAAAGATTGCGTATTGTGTATGACTTGTCTCAAAGCTTGTCCCCATCGATCGGTAGAATTAAATCTCCGTCCGCCCGGAATCGAGCTGTGGACGACACATATTCCTCATGCTTATGAGGTAGCTTTATTGTTTCTGTTATTAGGTGGAATTTATCTCCATCGATTGCCAGAAATTAACGCTCTATTGGGATTGCAAATAGATTTAAATCAATTTTTGCCCCATTTAGGATTTTCGATCGCGGCGATCGTATTACCTGCGACAATCCCATTTCTAGCTTATGGTGCGATGCAAGGATTATACAAACTGGGCAAACTAGAGATTATTCCATTCAAACTTTGTAAGCCCTTACCATTTATCGATCTAGCTTATGGCTATTTACCTCTAATCTTAGGTGGGAATTTAGCTCATTATTTTAAATTAGGTTTAGCAGAAGGCGGACAAATTATTCCCGTCACTTTTGCGACATTTGGATTGGCTGGCAATAATTTACCGAGCTTTATTGCCCACCCAGCCGTAATTACCTTTCTCCAAGGTATGACGTTAGTTTTGGCATTATTAATTACCTTTTTTCTCACTCAAAAAATCGCCAAGCGATCGATTCGATCGATCGTTCCCCAACATCTAGCGAGTATCTGTCTGGCAGTGAGTCTGTGGATCTCGATCGTCGGTAAATAAGCCATATTGCCGAGCGATGTATAGATATTAACACGGCTCGAAATACTTGAAAATTCGATCGTAGATAATAATGGCGATCGCGATCGAACCAGGCGGTCGTTGTGAACAAATATTATTAACAACAATAAAACTATATAAAAAATAGTAGTATCGAAGAAATACTATTTAGATGTAGCAAAGTTAGCGAACTGAAGGCGTCTAAACTCAACTTTTTACCGCTGGCTAATCGAAAAACAGCGTGAATTGTGACGACTCCAGATTATCGCCACAGTTACTCAAATACTAAACCATTATCGCGATCGAGGATGGGTTTTTTAAGCAATGAATCATCATAAATATCAAATCTACTATAAAAACATTTGTTTTCTAGTGACGCTGGTGAGTACCGCCATCATTTGTAGTAGTGCATTTGCAACTAGCCGTGCGGAGATGGTGTCTCCAAATCGCCAGCTCGATCGATCCTTGAGCCATAAGGCGATCGATCGAGCCATTGCCCCCAGCTCTAAACTAAATCCTACTCATTCACAACGCCCTCAGGTTAACCACCAGATCGCTCAAGCTAGCGACGTCACAGGCAACTGGGCAGAGCCATTTATTAAAGCCCTAGTCGAAAAAGGGATTATTGCGGGCTATCCCGACGGTACCTTCCGTCCAGACCAACCTGTGACCAGAGCTGAATTCGCAGCCTTATTAACTAAGGCTTTTAGCTTGGAGCCAACCAAAGAAGCTCGCACATTCTCGGATGTATCGCCACAGTTATGGGCGGCACCAGCCATTGACAAAGCTTACCGAGCTGGTTTTCTGGCAGGATATCCCAACAATACCTTTGCGCCCAGCCAAACGATCGTCCGGATCGAATCTTTAGTCGCGATCGCCAATGGCAGCAAATTGCAAGCCAATAGCGCGGCAGCTCCCAAAATTGACGAGCTGTTTACCGATGCAGCACAAGTCCCCAACTATGGTCGCGACGCCCTGATTGCAGCGACCCAAAAATGCGTCACCGTCAGCGTCTCTTATCCAGATGGCAAGACATTCAACCCCACGGGTGCGGCCACTCGTGCCGATGTGGCAGCATTCATTCACCAAGCATTGGTAGCTTCTGGGCAACTCACTGCCCTAGCTAGCGATAGTCCCGCTCAAAAATACATCGTCAATTGTGCTGCGGCTCCAGCAGTTGCCACTATTAGCGAGCAAGATGTCCTCAGCCGAGTTGGTGTCGGGAATCTGCCTAGTGCAGGCACTGCGACGATCGTCCGCAAGGCACCCAATCGACCTGTCAGCGGTCTGACTACACCGAGCGGGTTTGGAGCCAATTGGGGGACTGTATTTATCGGTTCTGGCTACCAAGATAGCCTCGCACCCAACCCATGGTTGGGGTCGCCACTAAGTACGCCACTGCTGATCAATACTGCTGGTTTTGGATTGGGTGTTGGTTTTGGGATTGGTAATAGTCGCGATCTCGTCGGCCTCGAAACCTCCTATAGTACGTTCAGTAATGGTGGTGGGCCAGATGGCAGTACTCCGCTCGGACTATTCAATCGCGGTGCGGTGAATTTTAAGCTGCACAAACAGTTTGGCGACAATTTCGCGATCGCCGCAGGCTGGGAAAATGCCATCAAACATGGCTATGCTGGTAATGACCAAACGGTTAGGGATACATTTTATGGCGTGGTGACAGGGGTACTGCCAGTCAGCGATACCAACAACTTCACCGCTTCTTTTGGCATTGGTAACGGTCGATTTCGGCAAATTGCAGATATTGTCGCCGATCGCGATAAGACCGCTTTCTTCGGCAGTTTGGGCTTTCGGATTACGGATAACATCGGCATCGTCACCGACTACAACGGGCGCAACTTCAGCGTCGGCTTACCGCTCAATTTTCGGTTGAGCGACAACATCGGCGTACAGATTACTCCTGCCATTCTGGATGTTGCTGGCGATAAAATAAGTGGTGAAGTCTCCCGATTTGGTCTCGGTGGCGGTGTCGGTATTCGGTTCTAAGTTATCTAAACATTCAGGATGTCACGAACATGAAAAAGATCTGGTCGTTAGCTGCCATTGCAGCGATCGTTTTGCCCCTAGCTCCCGCCGCTGCCGCACCTATTTCCGGCATCTGCGACGTGCTGGGTAATGCGCCTATCGGCTCTGATGCTGTCAGTAGCGTCGCCGCAAGTGGTGCCGAATCTAGTGATGGTATTGATAACGCTGGTTTTACACCAGAAGTCCAAGCGAAACTTAATGCGATCGGTTCGACACTAACGGCTTCTAGCTTGAGTGGCAGCCAAACGGTAGGCGGCACCACCGTAGAAGTCGATCCGGGCACCGCACAGGCAGCTTTAGATGCGATCGGATCGCCAGTCGGCGCGGATAATCCCTCTGTCAAAGTCTTAGCCACTGCTTTGGGCGGTAGCGACGCCGCTCAACAGCTCGCCAAATCCATGCAAGGGTTGAGACGCTCCGATGGTTCGATCGATCCGGTGGTATTGACTGGTGCCGTTGATTCTTACAACAACTACGTCAAGTACCTCATCGATAGCAATCAAATCACCCAAAAGCCGACTTCCGAACTCAGTGGCTTTTTGCAAAGTCTCCCCGTCGGCCAAAAAGTCGCCCAGGTTGTGTTAAGCAAGTTGACAGAAGCTGCTCGGGTGGAATAGGTTTGAGGCTTGAGGTTTTAAAATCTAGCTAAAAGGGAGGGGCAATTTATGAATTGCCCCTCCCTCTGGCTGAAAATTTAGCCGCGTTGGCGAGAAGAGTCTCGCCGATAGACTTCATACAGAAACAGACTTCCAGCCACACCTAGATTGAGCGAATCAGCATCGCCCACCATTGGAATGCGTACCAAATGGCGACACAAGTCGCGCTGTTGGGGAGTCAACCCTTGACGCTCCTCGCCTAAAAATAGCACTGTCGCTGGGGGATAATCGAACTGGTAGAGATCGATATTTCCGTCTGGCGATGCACCAATGGTTTGACACTGATGTTGGTGGAGCCAATCGCGCAATTGCGTCAAGTTGGTGCGAACGAATTGCTGGCTAAAAATTCCGCTCATTGACGATCGAATTACGTCAGGATCGAAGGGATCGATCTGGTTGCCAACCAGGATTAAACCCGCGCCACCCACGGCAGAAGACGTGCGCATCAAAGTACCGAGATTTCCCGCCGAGCGGACGGTTTCTAATGCCACCCAACACAATCCAGTTTGCGGGGAGATCTGCGATAATTTGGCCCAGCGTTGTCTGACGATCGCGGCAACGCCAGAAGCTCGCTCGTTGTAAGCAATCTGGCGAAATTGTTCGGGGGTGAGATTGAGTGTCGGCACGCCATCCCGACGCGATTGGCGGACTAATTTACGTGCTAATGGTGCGGCGAGCAATTTCTCGCTATACAAAATCGTCTCTAGCTCGAAACGATTGTCGATAACGCGGACGAAATTGCGAACGCCTTCGATGAAAAATAATCTGGAGGTATCGCGAAAGTTGCGATCTTTGTATAGCCGTCTGGCGCAAGCTAATGTCGTCTCAACATCGAGCTGCTGATGGTCGAAACACTTAGTATCGACCATCCTCCTTAGCCACTAGCTGGCTCGCAATTGTCAAAATTTGGAACATCATAAAGCTGGCGATCGCAGTTATCGTGCTGCGGAGTGTAATTCAACTGTTGCCTAGCATAGCATTAGTGAGGGGTGGATGAAACAAGCTAGTTGCAAGACATTATGCTCTTAACTAGCTTATCCGATATACACACAAAGAGTAGGATGAGATGACTACAGATACTTAGCTCTCAATTTTTTTCAGAAATCGAGTTAGACCGATCCAATTTGACTATTCTAATCTCCATCGGGGTCGATACCCAACGCTTGTAATTTAGCAGCCAATCTGTTCGATCGATCGCGTTCTTGTGCCACTTGTGCTTGGGCTTGTCTAATTTGTTCGGCTGGCGTAGGATAACGTCGATCCTCTTCGTCATACCAATACAGCCAGTCCCGCGTTACACCCCCATACTCGCCGCGCTCGTAGCCGATTCCCAAACCAATTTCTGGCATCCACACAGGATTGTGCTCTTGTAACTCGTACTTGCCATTTACAAGTTTATGAATCTCTAATTTGGGCTTGCGTCGCCGCTTGGAATTATAAATGACATAATACAAGACTCCCATCCTGGCATATTCATCTAGCTTGCTGGTATACTCACGACCGGGATTACCCGAAACCACTTCTAGCACCAAACTGGGTACGACTAGTTCTTCCCACAAGACATAGCTTGGACGCAGTTCTTCATCGTAAACTCTTTCGACACCCAAGCTCAAGAAAGCATCGGGGACAATGGGCGGTTGTTCTGGATGATAATAGATCCCCATATCGATCCCAAAAAACCAATCCATCCGCTCCGCCCATAAAATCTGTAAAATCGATTTGAGCAAGCCAGGGATGAGTTCTTGGAGTTCGTTATCCACAGGGGTATCGTCAGAGCAGGGTAATTCGTCTGCGGTGGGTAGGTATCTGGGTAGTTCGTACTGGAACATGGCTACAATACCAAAGGATATCTTAATATTTTACTAGGACTGCGCGGCGTAAGTTAAGAAACTATTCGCAACACCCACTCGCCCACACCCGACAAATATGCACGAGAGTCATCGATCGTGAAGAAGTTTACCGAAGGTAAAGAAAATCTGGATCTTTTAGTATCGAGTGATTTTCAATTGTTATGTGGTGGGCGTTGCCCACCATATTATCTTTATGACTAATTTGACAGATGTTCTGTTTAAATATCTTATGGGTATTCTAAAAGTGGCTGATGAAGTCATCTACTTCCACTCTGGATTTTTATTGTGATTATTGTAATTGATTATAGCCAGTGTCCAAAATGTCAAGACTGTTACGACCTCAGCTATATGGGTGTGTCCACTGGTTTGGGACCAACTCTAGCAAAATGCCACCACTGTAAAACGGTATTTAACTCAGGAAAGAGAGAATGGTTTCAAATGTCTGTGTTTGATAAATCTTTATTCTGGGTTTTATCTATTGTATATGCGATTGTTATTGGTGCTAGTTGTGGCTTAATGGCATCATATATTCCACGTACCATAAAATATGGTGTAATAAGCAATTGGCCGTCACAAAAACCCATATTTTTTGAAAGCGTATTTGTTTTATCATTCATCGCATTTATATTGTACGTTCAGTTTAAAAGAATTCAAAACTCAAAGCTTCGTTTTGGCAAAAATCAGATAAAGTCGGTTGCAGTACTTACTTCATTTTTTAATTTTGATTTTAACTTACAAGTACAGTTTTGCTCTTTATTTGTAGCCTTGCTTTGCATAGAAGGATTACTATTAATATTTGCAAATATTCGGGCTTGAAAAAGTAGAAATTCTTTCTGATAGGTTGGGTTGACGGAGGAAACCCAACATTTATAGGGTTGGAATGGAACCGAGTTGGGATTTGTAGATGAATTACGATCGTTTCCATACATTCTACGCTCTCAGAAAGCTTTGCTGGATCGATCTACAATTTCTAATCATCTAAATA
>NZ_PVWO01000756.1 GCF_003003845.1 Chamaesiphon polymorphus CCALA 037
GATTTAGCGCGTATCCCGCCGCATGTCCCGCAGCAATAATTATCACCGGAACTGAAAACATATCCCGCACGAAGTCCGCCAAAAACTGGCGATACAGCGGCGGCGCATAATCTACACGCGGACGACTAGAGTCCCCAAACCCAGGAAAATCCACCGTCGTCACCTGAAACTGCGATTTTAACCGAACCGCCAAGCTCGACATCTCAGTCCGGCTAGAAACCGTACTAAAAGCAGGTAAAAGTAGAATGGGTGCCCCCGCACCAGCAGTTTCATAAGCAATGCTCAACGACTGTCCTTGCCAGCTCCATTGGTATGTAGAGGTGGTATCTGCAACAACAGGAGATTCAATACTAGTCAGATTAGACATCACGATCGCCTCAAAAGTTTAGTAGTAGCAATGAATGATGCTGGGGCGATGGCGAAAAATTACATCTCATCCACCCATCCACTCATCTACCCTTTACTCTTTATTTTAACCACCCACGCCGAAAACCTGCGCCAGTTGGCGATAACTACTTTATACTGCGCGATCGAGTGAACGGCAATCAGCATCGCAAAAATTTTAGACGAGCGACTGTGCGCCGCACTAGCTTGAGATGCTCCCTCCGAATCCACCGGAAATAGATCTGGCATGGGAATCCCAAATAAGTTGACATTATTGGCTTGGTAAGAATTGGATAACCAATAACCACTCAGCGGTACTGCTAACATCAACAAATACAATACGGTATGCAAACCCGTCTTAAAATACCAATTTGTAGTTAATTTAGGCAGATGCTTGGTATATTTGCGCCCCCAGACTCTGACTAATAAATATCCGCGCCAGCCGAGTAACAACAATACCAACACGCCAACAGATTTGTGAGCGGCTAGCAGGAGTTCGCGTCCGCCCGCATCACCCTGAAGTCTTTCAAATATCGTGCCACCCGTCAACAAGAATAGATACAATCCCGCCATCCACCAGTGAACGGACATTAATTGTTTGAAGATATTATTCAGTCTGGGTTTTGGTGCTGTTGCTGACATATTTGCAAGATACAGATGGAAGGTAGGAATTGCCCGTCTATGTGGTTACATATTATCGCTAATTTTACTCGATCGATTATTTAATCTCTCGATCGTATCGTTCGCGCTCTTAACTAATAACTTCAATCTTACGAACAGACGTCGGTCGGAAACCATCAATTCCGAAATCCAAACAGATCTGAAATAAAATTAGTAAATACCCTCTATTATTCCTATCAAAATGAACAAAGAAGAAGCAATAAACAAGGCAAAAACTACCTTTAACTCTGCCGCCGATTATTTTGATGCGCCAGCTCTATCCTTTTGGAATCGATTCGGACAACGTACCATCGAGCTTGCCGATCTCCAACCGGGAATGCAAGTATTAGATGTCTGTTGTGGAACTGGTGCCTCGGCAATTCCCGCCGCTATTGAGGCAGGTGCGACTGGCTCGGTATTGGGTGTAGATCTCGCCGACGGTTTGCTGGAATTGGCACGCCAGAAATCTCAACAACAGGGATTGACAAATATCGAGTTTCAGTGCGCGGATTTTAGCAATTTAGACTTACCCAGCGCAAGTTTCGACGCGATCGTGTGTGTATTTGGGATTTTCTTTTTACCCGATATGGAAGCCGCCGTCGCCGAATTGTGGCGGATGTTGCGCCCTGGCGGGACATTAGCAATTACATCCTGGGGCGCGCGGGTATTCGAGCCTGCTAACCAGACATTTTGGAATGCGATCGCGGCCTTACGTCCGGATCTTTACAAACAATTTACCCCATGGTATCGGATTGGCGAGCCAGCATCGTTACAGGCATTGATAGCATCCTGTGGGGCAAATAATATTCGGGTGTTTGCCGAAACCGATAGTCACCATCTGGCAAGTCCAGAAGATTGGTGGACGATGGTAATGGGCGGTGGGACTAGAGGCACGATCGACAAACTAGATTCAGCCGATCAGGAGCAGGTAAAATCAATTTGTTTAGAATTTTTATC
>NZ_PVWO01000200.1 GCF_003003845.1 Chamaesiphon polymorphus CCALA 037
TCCCCCAACGGGGGGGTCTGGGGGGAGGTCTCCCCCCAGATCCGGGTTCTCCAGCACCAATAACTCAAAACCAAGCACTCTTCCAAAATCTATGAGTAATAGTCTTTATGAGGGGAGCAATACCACCTCCAACGAAGTCTAATAGACCTACTAAATCGCGATCGACAGCATCTAATCTACTCGATCGACTGCCAATTCTGGAATAGTATAATGCTCTACGTGCGCCTCCGCACCGACAATTCTTGCCAAAGCTGCGGACATCAAACCTTTGAATAAAGGATGGGGCAAACTCGGCGTAGACTGAAATTCAGGATGAAATTGAGTCGCAATAAAGAACGGATGCGTGGGGAGTTCGATAATTTCCACTAAGCGTGTATCGGGAGATGTCCCACTCACGCGATAGCCACTATTGAGAAATAGATTGCGGTAAGCATTATTAAACTCATACCGATGGCGATGGCGTTCGTAAATCGCGGTTTGTTGATAGAGCTTGTGGGCGAGCGTATTTTCTTCTAACCGACAGGCATATAAGCCCAAACGCATCGTCCCGCCCAGATCGACGACATCTTTTTGTTCGGGAAGTAAGTCGATAATTGGATTGGGAGTATCGGGATCGAATTCCGAACTATTAGCCCTGTCGAGTTTAGCCACATTACGCGCCCAGTCGATCGTTGCTGCTTGCATTCCCAAGCACAATCCCAGGAATGGGATCCCTTGCTCGCGTGCGTACTGAATGGCGGCAATTTTGCCCTCTACGCCACGAACTCCGAACCCACCAGGAACGACAACCCCTTGCACGTCTGCGAGGTATTTAGCTGCCCCCTGGCTCTCCAAATCTTCAGAATTCACCCAGATAAGTTCTAGTTTCGCACCTGTGGCGATCGCGCTATGCTTGAGAGCCTCGACTACCGATAGATAAGCATCACCGAGCTGGGTATATTTACCAACTAGGGCGATTTTAACTTCCTGAGTGGATGTCTGCATTCGATCGACTAAGTGTCGCCATTGAGTCAGATCGGGGGTACGCTGTTCGAGCTGAAGTAGATCGATCGCTTGCGAGGCAAGTCCTTCGCGTTCCATAATTAAGGGCACTTCATAAATGCTGCCCGCATCCGGCGCATTAATTACCGCCTCTACAGGTACATCGCAAAATTCCGAGAGCTTTTCTTTAATCCCTTGCGGCAGTGGCTGGACGCTGCGACAAACTAAAATATTTGGCTGAATCCCGATCGATCTTAATTCTTTGACAGAGTGCTGTGTCGGCTTGGTTTTCATCTCACCCGCAGTCGAAATCCACGGTACGAGCGTCACATGTAAATAAACTACATTGCGTTTGCCTACTTCTTTGCGGAATTGACGAATTGCTTCGAGGAAAGGGAGAGATTCAATGTCACCAACGGTACCACCGATCTCTGTAATTACCACATCGGGATTGGTATCTTTGGCAACTCGATCGATCCGTTCTTTGATTTCGTTGGTAATATGCGGGATGACTTGAACTGTGCCGCCATTGTAGTCGCCGCGCCGTTCTTTATTAATTACCGCTTGATAAATCGCACCCGTGGTGACACTATTGAGTCGCGACATCGATGTATCGGTAAATCGCTCGTAATGTCCTAAGTCTAAGTCTGTCTCGGCTCCATCTTTGGTGACGAATACTTCCCCATGCTGGTAAGGACTCATGGTACCCGGATCGACGTTGATATAAGGATCGAGTTTGAGGATCGAGACTGAATAGTTGCGCGATTTGAGCAGTCGTCCCAAGCTGGCTGCGACAATGCCCTTGCCAATACTCGAAACTACGCCACCAGTGACGAATACAAACTTAGTCATTGTGTTTGGTTTTCTCTACTTACTCGGTTACTATCGTAGACGGCAAGCCGTTCGACTAGATCATTGTGACATAGGTTGGGACTTTAAGGGATTGGCGATTGAAGATCGATCTCTGGACAGTATTTGGTAACCCCAGTCACGATCGAAACTTACCTAATTAATGTAAGTTGCTAGTTATAGCCAAAATTAAGGCAGAGGGAAAAGGGTAAAGGTGCGAACGTTCTACCTTTACCCTAAATAGCAGATTAAATAGCTAATAGCTTGGGAGATTATTTAGGCTTGACATTGGTAGCGGGAGCTGTTTTCGTGCGGCGCAATTCTTGGAGCTGGCGAGCGCGAAAATCTTGAGTAGCCGAATTTAGTTGTTCGCGTTGCTCGCTCTCGAAATTAGGGTTATTCTTGCTATTAATTTGGGCTTGATTGATTAGATTGAGCAATCCAGAAGTGTCGCCGCCAGAAGCTCTCCGAAATGGGTCGCGACTATCGCTACCATTGAAAGGATCGTTAGATTGAGCTGAGGCGATCGTGGGAATTAAAGACAGCGACAATCCTAATAGCAAACAGGCTGGGGTGCGGAATAGTTTCATGGTTAATCGATAAAGTAGGATGGATAAAGAAGGTAGAAGTGTATTTTTACGATCGGGATTTTAAACCCTGTTTTTAGATGCGATCGAAGATTGTAACTGAGTATTTAGTCGCAGAGAAACTATCAATTAAGATGTATGAAAACTGTAAAAAGTTCCTCAGACTAGGCTAAACGCCGTTTTAAGAGCGGTTGAATTGCCGTCAGGGTCAAAGCTGCAAAACCGAGCAAAATCGCCAGGGAGGTGCCAAAAGAAACCGTTCCCCAAGGTGCTTGGAGCACGATACTACTCAGATCCCATTGTGAGTGATTGTAGAGATAGCGAATGGGTTCGATCGCATAGGTGAGCGGGTTGAGCGAGGCGACCGTTTGCAACCATCCCGGCATAAATGTTAGGGGTGCGAGTGCGGTACTGGCAAACAGTAGGGGCAGGTTGACTACAAAAATTACGGCAATCAGTTCGATATGTCCGGGTAAGGCAAAGGTCAAACCCAAGCTCAGTGCGGTTACGCCCAATACCAGTAATAAGATAATCAGGGCAATGACTCCCAAGCCAGCCAGACTCGGCAACCCCGCACCCATCAGCGCATTGACGCCAATAATTGCGGCAGTTTGAATGAAACTTAATGCGACGATATAAATCGCCGAAGCAGCCACGATCGAGTACCGTGAAGCCAGCGGCGCGACGAGCAGCCGATTGAGAAAGCCAAACTCGCGATCGAACATTACTGGTAAACCCGCATTTAATGCGCCGACAAAGGCGGTAAATACGATCAATCCCGCACCTAAAAATTGGCCGTAACTCAGATCGTTACCCATCATTCCTTGGGGCGCATTTTGAAATAACGCACCAAATAAAATCAGCCACATCAGCGGCTGGATTACGCCAGCGACTAGCGTCGAAGGACGCCGCTGGAGTTGGATAAAGAGTCGTTTAGTCAGCGCGAGAGTTTCCTGGATAAAGTCAGCTAACTCATTCGATGGTAATGGTTGTTGAGAACGCAGGCGGTCGCTCGGTTGTAAATTAATAGATTTGGAAGTGTCAATTGTGCCGCTCATGAGAAGGTAATGGTGAATGAAAACTATCGATTACTTACCTACTTGCTGTTGGTAATTCGTTGCCACCAGTAATAGGGGCTTAACTTGCGACGGTAACGCTGGGCGAGTTCTTTACCTGTTAGCAGTATGCCCAACCAGAAGCTAACTTCACTAACGATAACTAGACTGGCTGTAATTGTGGCTTTTTGGGCGATCGCTGCGGGTAAATATGGAACGGCTACTAAGTTGCCCACAGTAGGCAAGAGATGACGATTGGTAATAACCTCAATTGAGACTTGACTTTTACCCGCACCGATTTGACCTCTAGCGCATCCGTTGTTTTTGCTCGGCTTTGAGGTCGCGACTGCTCGCTGCTGCTAGCTCGGCATCGAGGAGAGTTTTACCTGTGGCGGCTAGGTAGACATCATCCAAGCTCGGACGCGATTGGGAAATCCCAAAGATCGGCAATCCCGCCGATTGTAACGACTGCTGGATCGACATCAGTACATCGCGATCGGGTGTGACGACCAGATTGAGCGAATTTGCCGCCGTCGCATTGACGATCGCTTCTTGGACGAAAGGTAATTCACTGAGCATTTGCTGTGCTCGTTCGGCTTCCGAAAGCGGTGTAAACTCCCGAATTCGGAGTACGATGCGATCGCCGCCAAGCTGATTTTTAAGTTCCGATGGCGTCCCTTCTGCAATTACCAATCCTCGATCGATAATCCCCACGCGATCGGCGAGGGCATCGACTTCTTCGAGATAATGACTGGTAAGTAATATCGTCGTCCCGCTCGCACGCAGTTGGCGCAAGAAGTCCCACACGACCACGCGACTCTCGATATCGAGTCCGACTGTGGGTTCGTCTAACACCAGAACTTCTGGCTGATGCAGGAGTCCCGCCGCCAAGTCGATACGACGCTTGAGACCGCCGGAATAGGTGCCTGTCTTTTTATCGGCATAGCTGTGTAAGTCCAACACTTCGAGCAGGACTTCGATCCGCTGTCGAGCTTCGACCTTGGGAATATGATAGAGTGCTGCCTGAAGTTCGAGCAATTCTCGCCCAGTTAGAATCTTGTCGAGGGCGACTTCTTGGGCGACGTAGCCGATGCGCTTGCGGGCCTCGCGGGGCTGTTCGAGGACGGAAATGCCACTAATGTCGATCGAGCCGCTATCGGGTTTGGCGAGGGTACACAAGCAGCGAATTGTCGTGGTTTTCCCAGCACCATTGGGGCCGAGCAGTCCGAAGATTTGACCGCGCTCGACTTGAAAGGAGACATCTTTTACCGCTGGGACGGTGCCATAGCTCTTGGACAGATTTTGAATAGTTACTGCTGCTGCCATCATCTATCTCTGATTATGGACAATTAGTAGTCGAGCTGCGCGATCTCAATTTAGACGATCGGCTACCCTTCCACCAATCTCTATGTTAACAATTTCCGCTCTCAGTCGGGATGTTTTTTAGTCGATCGAGGTGAAATAGGGTCGCGATCGCCATAACGACGATCGAGCCGCTCGTCGCGATTAGATAACTTGTTTTAACGCTCCAATCAGGCGATCGACACTTTCGGGGCGACTGTTATAACCCATCAACCCAACCCGCCAAACTTTCCCTGCTAGTTCGCCCAAACCGCCACCGACTTCGATATTATGCTCGGTGAGGAGTTGCTTGGCAACAGCTTTGCCATCGACACCATCGGGGATGCAGACAGTTGTGAGCGTCGGCAAGCGATACTGTTTCTCGACGTGCATTTTTAGCCCGATCGATTCTAAACTCGACCAGAGATACTCGACATTCGCTTGGTGTCGCGCCCAACTATTATCGATTCCTTCCTCCGAAACTAGGCGCAAAGCTTCGCGCAAACCATAGTAAAGATTGATTGGTGCCGTATGGTGATAGACCCGCTCTGCACCCCAATATTTACCTAATAACAGCATATCCAGATACCAGTTAGGTACCTTTGTCGGTCGGGCTAATAATTTGGCCATCGCGCGGGGACTCATCGTAAATGGCGATGCTCCAGGCGCACATCCCAAGCCTTTCTGGGAGCAACTATAGGCCAGATCGACCCCCCACTTATCGAGGTGAATCGGCACGCCACCCAGGCTAGTTACGGTGTCGAGCAGCAGCAAACAGTCATACTCGCGACACAATTCGCCGACACCCTCGATCGGCTGGCGGCAACCTGTAGATGTCTCAGCGTGAACCAATCCCAGAATTTTTGGACGATGTTCGGCCATTGCCGCACGCAGTTCGTCGAGAGTGAAATTTTGACCCCAAGGTTTGGAAATCGATCGAACATCTGCACCATAGCGTCCCGCCATGTCCACCAATCTATTGCCAAAATATCCAGCAACCCCAATTAGCATCACATCTCCAGGCTCGACGCTATTGGCGATCGTTGCTTCCATTGCCGCCGAACCCGTACCGCTAACGGCGATCGTGTGTGGGTTGTCGGTTTGCCATACGTACCGCAGCAGCGACTGAATCTCATCCATTATCTGCAAAAAGGCTGGATCCAGGTGTCCCAATGGGGTGGTGCTCATTGCTTGGAGGACGGTAGGATGAGCATTACAAGGCCCAGGGCCGAGTAAAAGGCGGTCGGGAACGCTCAGTGGAGTTAGCTGCTTTAGTTGATTAGTTACGATCGACATTGCGAGTGTCATGGGGTTGTTCTCATAGATTTAGTTTCCATTATCACTCGATCGCTCGACCCTCAAGTCTAACGATAAGTTACAAAACCCCAGCTTTCGCTACTAACCACATATCCACATCGTTCCAAGCTGATTGAGTATCGGCAGCCACGGTGTAAGTCATGTAAATTCCAAACAATAAAATGTTTTGCTACTTCTGTCTGAAATCGGCGAAGCAAGACTCTGGATCGGCTCCTCCTCAACTTACCGAATCGATCGTGTCGAATTTCAAGCGAACACATTGCTATTCGATCGATTTAAAGTATTTTCTCAACCGTGAAAAGCATCGGGTCGAGCGAGAAATTCTAATTCCGCAGGAGTACTGACTCTACCTAAAATTTGATTGCGATGGGGGAAACGTCCGAAGGTTTTAATTAATTCGTAGTGAGTGCGCGCGGAATCGATCGCGATTTGACTGTCGGGATCTGCTGTTAAGGTTTCAATCAATTTCACCGACTCTAATTGGTCTTCGATATTTTCGCTATGCTCGAATGGTAGATAGATAAACCATCTTTGTACTGGCAATAACTCGCGATCGATTTCGGTTTCGATCGCATGTTTGGCGATCGATAAAGCGAGAGCATCGGTAGCAAAAGCAGTAGGCGTACCGCGAAATATATTGCGCGGAAATTGGTCGAGGGTAATAATTAAAGCCAAGCAACTAGATGCAGCATCTTTCCAGCCATCTAATAGACCAGCCGCTGCAAAATGATATACTTCTTCAAATCGATCTTTAATCTCGCGATCGATTATCGGATCGGATTTAAACCAGATCGATCGCGGTTTACCATACTGTTCGCCATTATTTAAAGCATCGGGCGTACCAAACCAAAAATCGAGAATTTCATCTACCCTACTCATGTTTTCTATGTCGTTGACTCTCTGTTTAACTATTTAAGCAAAGATGGAATCGATCTCTGCACTAAATCCAGGTAATAATGGTGAAGCAATCTTATCTCCAGCCAAAAGCGTCGCTACCAATTGCAGTTGTGCGTCGGTACGTCGATAGATTTCGAGAGTTTTTAATTGCCAGTTGACGATCCAATATTCTTGTACGCCGTACCGGGAATATAATTTCAGTTTGATACTTTTATCTCGCTGTTCGTTTTGTTCGCCTGAAGAAAGAATTTCTACTACCAGTTCTGGTGCGACTGTAAAGTGTCCCGCTGCATCGATACCTTGCTCTAGCCGCGCATTACTCGCCCAAACCACATCGGGAATCACTGCATCTGTAGGGGTAAAAATCACGCCAGGGGTTTGAAATGGTTTCCCTAATTTAGTCTGTCTCGACCAAGATTCTAGTTCAAAGTGGATATTACCACTACTACCTTGATGGCGAATGTGGGGAGCGCGAGTCACAAATAGTTCTCCTTCGATAATTTCATGGCGCAACCAACCGCCATTGTCGGGCATGGCATCGAGATCTGCGGTTGTCCAGTAGAGAGAATTAGCAACCATCGGTTAGACCTGGTAAACTCTTGCTCTATTATATTCGATCGATTCATATAGCAACAGCTAAGGTTGTTAGGATAAAACAGCGATGAAATCGCCGCTTGTGATGCGAAGTCTGCCTACGCAGACTAATAAAAAAAACTACCTTGGCTACTGCTATAACTATTTGCAAATAAAAGGTAGGGGTAATTCATGAATTACCCCTACCTTTTTATTTGCAAGGCAATTCATGAATTGCCCCTAATAATTTTTATGACTATTTTTTCTTCGCGCTAGCCTTTTCTGCCTTGGCGGCTTTCTTAGCAGCTTCGGCAGCGGCTAATGCTTTTTGTTTGGCGGCTTGGCGTTCTTCTTCTAGTTTGTCGAGATAATAGTGATAGTCACCTAAATACACCCGAAATTCGCCATCGCGGACTTCGACAATTTTATTAGCAACTTGGGAGATAAAGTATCGATCGTGCGAGACGATTAATGCCGTACCATCATAGTTGATTAGGGCATTTTCTAGCGTTTCTTTAGCGGGAATATCTAAGTGGTTTGTCGGCTCGTCTAGAATGAGTAAATTAGCCGGAATTAAAAGCATTTTGGCTAATGCAAGTCGGGCTTTTTCACCACCACTGAGCGATTCAACCTTTTTAAAGACCATATCGCCAGTAAACAAGAACTGACCTAATAAGGTGCGAACTTCTTCGTTTTTCCAGTCGGGAACTTCATCGTGAATGGTTTCGATGACTGTTTTAGTCAGATCCAATGCTTCAGCTTGATTTTGCTCGAAGTAGCTGGGGATGACATTGTGTTCGCCGAGTTTGATGGTGCCACTGGTTTGCTTTTCCATCCCCATAATCATTTTGAGGAGAGTAGATTTACCACAACCGTTGGGGCCTAAAAAGGCAATGCGATCGCCGCGTTCGATGAATAAATCGGTACCTAAAAAGAGAATTTTATCGCCATAAACGTGCTCTAAATTCTTAATATCTACAATTTCACGACCGCTGCGAGGTGCGGGAGGAAAGCGAAAATTGAGCGTGCGAACGCTACCTGTGGGAGCTTCGATCCGTTCGACTTTATCGAGGAGTTTTTCACGGCTTTTTGCTTGAGTACTACGAGTGGCACTGGCGCGGAATTTCTCGACGAAAGCTTGTTGTTTTTCTAGTTCTTTACGTTGCCGCTCGAAGGCATTTAATTGAGCTGAAGCATTCTCGGCTTTTTGTTCGAGGTAGGATGAATAGTTGCCGAGATAAGTACTAGATACACCGCGTTCGGTTTCGACGATTTGATTGCAAAGTCTGTCTAAGAACTCGCGATCGTGCGAGATAATTACCATCGGTGTTTCGAGCTTCCGGAGGTAATTTTCTAACCATTCGATCGTTTCTAAATCTAAATGGTTAGTCGGCTCGTCTAGTAGTAGTAAATCGGGGAATTGAAGCAAGATTTTACCCAAACTCATCCGCATTTGCCAACCGCCACTAAAGGCACTCACCAATCGATCGGCATCTTCTAATTCAAAGCCTACTTCTGGTAAAATCTTGTCGATTTCGGCTTCTAGTGCATAGCCATTCAACGCTTCGTACAATCGCTGCAATTTATCCATGCGATTGAGGAGGCTATCTAACTCATCACCGCTAGCAGTTTCTAGTTGATGGTGGATTTTGTCGAGTTCGGAGTGGACGCGATTGGCTTCGCCAAAGGCTTGCCACAATTCTTCTTTAACAGTCCGCGTCGGATCGACGTCAAATTCTTGGTTTAGATAAGCAATATTCAGACTCGCAGGACGAATAATTTCGCCGCTTGTCGGCTCGATTTGACCAGCAATAATCTTCATTTGGGTAGATTTACCCGCACCATTTGCTCCGACTAGTCCAATTCGATCTCCTGGCTTTACTTCCCAATTAATGTCCTTGAGGACTTCACCTGTGGGATAAATCTTGCAGATATGTTCCAGTCGCAGCATGAAATAATTTTCTCCAGGAGTAGTTAGAGCAGGGCGGGTATCCCAGTTTATATTTTAACAAAACTTTACCACTAGGTCACGTAAATAGTTGGGAGGGGTGAGGCTTTAGGCTTTAGGCTTTAGGTTTTAGGCTTTAGGTTTTAGGGGTGAGGCTTTAGGCTTTAGGCTTTAGGCTTTAGGTTTTAGGGGTTAGGGA
>NZ_PVWO01000201.1 GCF_003003845.1 Chamaesiphon polymorphus CCALA 037
GGGCTTCCCCCCCCAACCCCCCTTATAAAGGGGGGCTTTTTCTTGCTCCCTCCCCTTTATAAGGGGAGGGCTGGGGTGGGGTAACACAAACTACGCAGCAACTCAAATGACGTGTAGCTACAGATATCACCTAGCTGCTGTGTTCGCGACTTTGCCAAAATTGTTCGGCAAAGGCGACGGTGGGATGCATCGGTGCTTTGGGCTTAGACTTAAGTACCATCGAGGTTTCATTGAGATATTTGTCACCCTTCTTGTGGTTGCAAGTTTCACACGCGATCGTCACATTATCCCAGGTGTGGGTACCACCTTTGGAACGCGGAATGACGTGATCGATCGTTAGTTGTTTGGCACTCCCACAATACTGACAGCGATGTCCGTCCCGCCTAAGCAGCTCGCGCCGACTCACGCTCGGCAGTTTCCACAACCGTTCGGCGGTAGTGGTTTTGAGCCGAATATGATGCGGAACTTCTACCGCAACTGACGGGGAATGCAATACCCACACTAGCTTAGTATCCTGTAAGTCTAGAGGTTCGGCTCTGCCACTCAACAGTAGGCTAATCGCACGGCGGATATTAATCCGTGCCATGGGTAAATAATTGGTCGAAAATACTACTACAGAATTATTTAATACAGAAGGAATTTTGGATCGCAGATCGGATTGCTTGCCGTCTGAGATCCCCATAGTGGCAGGTTTCATAGTATTGAGCCTCCTACGAACAACCCCCGTTGTCTGTGGCAGACAAGCGGGGGTTACAAGAAGATGTAGATTGTGTTCTTGTTTATTTATGCAACCGAACAACATCTAGATAGTGATGTTATGCCAGTTGGTTTCCCGCAATGCTTGAATGGTAATCGATGCAGTGATTTGTCAGCCGCAATTTCAATGTTCGCTATCCGATCGTTAGAGTTAAGCTCCGCCGCGTCTAGTTGCCACAAATCACTCTCACCGCTTTGTTGGGCGGTAAAATAATTTAGGAGCATAGACTGAGGACAGAAGTTAGACACGAACGTTGAGTAGGTTAAGGTGGATGGCGATCGAGATCGAATCGTTTTGCTATTGACGTTCGCGTAGCGTCCGCCTTGCGGAATCGATCTGTCTTGGCACGAAATTGGTAGCTTAGACAGCTAGCATGGAAATGCTAATTAACTTTTAATAATACAATAAATTTTGTCGAGATGTCTAGTATATATCGCTCTCAATTTGCCAAAAATTTAGCGTAGCATCTTGAAACCTATGGTTCGAGCCATGGCTGTAAAAAATGTCACATATTCAGGGAAAATGGTGATGAGATAATGATTGGGCTAAGATCGAAGTAGATTAGCTTCTCCTCACACTCAAGGAATGACGCTCGTGGATCGAAATTTGACATTATCACCCCAAGAGTGCGCCAGCACGCCAGTTACGCTAGCTGACTACATCTATCCAGCCATCCAAAAACAGTACATTACCATCATTACCTTAGAAGCTGACGTGCTCGCCGATGAGGATCTCGAAGCCGTACATCAGATGCGAGTGAGCTTGCGCCGCTTGCGATCGCAGATTCAAGCCTTCGCGCCGATTTTGGATATCCCCAAAGTCATGGGCGTCAAGCAAATCGGCCAAATTGGAAGAACATTAGGCAAAGTTCGCGATTTAGACGTATTGCAAGAGCTGCTTAAAAATTATCGATCGAGCTTGCCAGAGTCAGAGCAAACACACTTAGAAAAAGTTGCAGCGACCCTCGTCAAACGTCGTCGCAAAGAAATTTCAAAAGTTAAATTGATGCTCGACGATCGGGAGTATCAATATTTTAAATTAGGCATGAATAATTGGCTCAATAGTCCTCAATACATGCCTAATGCGAGAATTGAATTCGGCTCGATTTTACCAGACTTACTATTGACTGTCGCCGGACAACTTTTCCTCAATCCGGGTTGGTGGATCGATCTAAATTCAGAAACAGAAATCGGTTTGGAGTCGGGAGTTTCACAATTACTCACGATCCATGGTGAAACTATGCACGGACTCCGCAAGCAAGTTAAAGCTCTGCGTTATTTGATGGAAATGTTTCCCGATCGATATCCCGATCGATATCGCGACCATCTCAAAGATTTCAAGCAAATTCATCAGATATTTGGTAATATTCAAGATAACTTAGTTTTGGATAAATTTATCCGCAAAGCTTTAGGTAAACGATCGCCCATCAAATTACCAACGCTCTACGAACGAATCGCGCGGAGCAATTATCTCAACTGGCAAAATTGGCAGCCAATTCAGGAACGATATCGGCAATCGGAAACCAAGCATAACTTTAAGTTAATGCTGATTCAAGATATAATTAAGTGAATCGATCGTCGATAATTGAGAGTGAAAACTTGGTAAATTATAGAAATTAGATCGGGGCGATGTTTCGATAATTTATATGGATAATGGCGACTTGGCGATAGATTACTCAAGTCTGGAATGGACTGAGCTACCACCCCTCAACACCGATACGATTTGGACAATTATTAACGAGTCGATAAGCGACATGCAAGTAAATCAGATCCTCTGGCATTACTTAGGCTATCGGTACAACAACGGGGAAAATAGTTGGGATCTCAGTCGAGTTGCTCCCGAATGGCGCGAAGTTTACCCCACACCACCAGATTTTATCGCCAGTCGTCCCGCGACGGTCAAACTCACTCGATCGATCCCGCCAGAGCACAAACAACTGCTCAAAGAACAACTCGGCTTTAAGGGTTACAAAATTGGTGAATTTGGCCCACGTCAGACGCGTAGAGCCACAGCAGCCAGTTGGTTGTTAGCCTACATGGCTAGCGGGGTATAGTAACTTGGAGACAGGGGGACTGGGAGACTGGGGGACGAGGAGACTATCGATTGTCAATCCTCCGCAGCTACTCACGCCTCCCACACTCAAAAGCTGTTAATGAAAAAATCACTTTATTCAGGGAGAAAATATGGCACGGGTAATGATTGTAGGTGCAGGTGGAGTCGGAAATGTCGTCGCACATAAATGTGCCGCACGCGCCGAATTTACAGATATTTTGCTAGCGAGTCGTAGCGTGGATAAATGCGAGCAGATCGCTGCTAGCATCGGTTCGCCCAAAGTCACAACAGCCGCGCTCGATGCCGATACAGTGGCAAATACTGTCAAACTGATCGAAGAGTTCAAACCAGATCTGCTGATTAATGTCGCACTCCCATATCAAGATTTGGTATTGATGGATGCTTGTCTCCAAACAGGCATTCACTATCTCGATACGGCGAACTACGAACCGATCGACGTAGCTAAATTTGAGTATAGTTGGCAATGGGCATATCGCGATCGCTTCAAAAATGCCGGACTGACAGCAATTCTTGGTTGTGGATTCGATCCTGGCGTGACTGGCGTATTTAGTGCCTACGCACTCAAACATTATTTCGATGAAATCCACTATCTAGATATCATCGATTGTAACGACGGCAATCACGGTAAATCATTTGCCACCAATTTCAATCCCGAAATTAATATTCGCGAAATTACCCAACCAGGACGATATTTTGAAAACGGCGAGTGGGTAGAAATCCCGGCACTATCGATTCATCGCCCGATTCCCTATCCCGAAATTGGCGATCGCGAGTCGTATTTACTCTACCACGAAGAACTCGAATCTTTAGTTAAAAACATCCCCACTCTCAAGCGCGCGCGGTTCTGGATGACATTTTCTGAAACCTATATTACCCACCTCAAAGTATTAGAAAATATCGGGATGACGCGGATCGATCCGATCGAATATCAAGGCAAAAAGATCGTCCCATTACAATTCCTCAAAGCTCTCCTTCCCGAGCCTGCTTCTCTAGCGACTAATTATACCGGACAAACCTCGATCGGGTGTCATATAACTGGCATTAAAGATGGCGTAGAGAAGAAATATTACGTCTACAATAACTGTCAACATGCGGCAGCATATCAAGAGGTAGGATCGCAAGGTATTTCCTATACAACTGGCGTTCCGGCGGTGGTTGGTGCATTGATGATAGTTAATGACAAGTGGAAAAAGCCAGGAGTATTTAACGTCGAAGAATGCGATCCAGATCCATTCATGGAATTACTCGGCCCGATGGGGTTACCTTGGCATGAAGTATTCGATGGTGTATCGCCATTTGAGAATTAAAAGATCTGGAAATCGTGGTAGGGGCAATTCATAAATTGCCTCTACCTATTTTTTAAGTATATGTGTGTTTGATTAGTTGTTACTATATTGGCGGTTGAACCTAATAATTAAAGTGAGTTCAAGATAAGGAAAATTGATTTGCTCCGTTTTACCACCGCCCTGAACTAGAAGTTCGGGCTAATAGCTCAAGTTCTCTAAAGAGAACTGCTAAATCCGCTTAGTTCGTTTTAACGAACTTTTGCTATTAGCCCCAAATTCATTTGAGGGCGGTACCAAAACGGAGCGAGAAATCATCGCTCGTCGATCCTTATCCCGAACTCACATTAAGTCTTGAATGCATTACTATTTTTAATAGTATTGGTAATTGTCGAGCGATCGTAATAATCTAAATTTTTAGCTCTGTCTGGATTTGCTATGGGGCAGCAATCTCAATACTTTTACTTGTCGATCGATGGAGAAAATCAAATTGGAATTAATAGAAGAGAGCAGCATACATAATGTTTATACCCCTCCCATTTCATTTGGAAGTATCCCTTCATGGGCAATAGTAAAGACTTTTGCTCAGTGTGAAGAATTGTATTTGAATGGTAATGATGAGGATGATTTCACTCAGCCATCATTGGCAAATATTGAGTCGGGTAAAATATTGAAAGGAATGTTTTCTTGTAATAACTTAGGCGACTGGGAACTTAGCGAGAGATTCTGGTTTGTCTACAAGCCAGATTTATCTACTACCACTTGGTTTGACAATAAACCTGAAGAGCTGTCTCAATCTGCAATAGTTCTTGCAAACCCAATCGAAACAATCGACAGTATACAGTGTTATATTAAATTTCACATCGATCTAGTCATTCCATTTTCAAAAATTGCTAACTACTTCGAGCCAACAGATTGCCAAATTCCACTACCAGGTTTTAATGGATTGACGGAGCAAACAAAATACAGCTATTGGCAAAAGTATATTAGAATTACAGACGGAAAGCTTATGTTTTTTGAAGCATATGATGGCTCAGGATATGCTTGTGAATGGTTTGTTTGTCAGAAAAGAGATGAATATAAAGCTCCAGTAGTTATTCTTTATTCTCATAGTTTTGGGTCATTTTCATTTACTGTTTTTGGTAATTGTGTACTGACTTGCGAACAATGGGAGAACATAGATAATTGTTGCCAATAGCGTTCTCGGACATAAGTCAAGCTATGCTCGATCGTGAGTAGTTTTCATAGAATGAATCTCATTATGCACATCGCAAATCTCGATGAAACTACCCTGCGCTACCACGCTACCGACAAATCATTCCAGCGGGGTGAATCTTACTACCAACAGGGAGCGGTAGTCGATCTTTGTCAACGGGGAAATTGTCTCTATGGTGAAGTAGAAGGAAACGAAGTCGAACCTTACCATGTCACCATTCAATTTGATGCTGGCGGCGTGACGGAAGCCGAATGTACTTGCGAGTATAGTTTTGAAGGCTGGTGCAAACACATCGTCGCTGTGGCTCTGACTTCGATTCGCAAATCGGAAACAATTCACCAACGTCTGTCTTTAAATGAGTTGCTCGATCGATTAAACCACGTCCAGACTCAGACACTGGTACAAGAATTAGTAGCTAGAGAACCGGATTTATTGGATCGGATCGATCAATTTGTCAACAAGATTTCTCCTCCCATCGTTGGGCAAGTTTCTACAACAGAAACCACCGTAACCCGCCCCAAACGTCAGACGAGTGTCGATCCTCAACCTTATCGCTACCAAACCAAACAGATGATGCGAAACTGTTTGCAACATTGGGAAGAAGGCTGGGAAGAAAACCCGATCGATACTGATTTACCAGAGATCTTAGACCAAGTGCAAGCTTTTATCGACAATGGCGATGGTAATAATGCGCTGGTGATTTTAGCAGCAATTACCGAAGCTTGTATCGAAGATTGGGACGAGGTAGCTGACTATGGTGCAGAGGGTGACGATCTCGTGGCACTGCTCGATCCGATTTGGGCAACAGCGGTGTTGACGGCAGAATTAACGTCGTCAGAAGCGATCGATATTCAGGTAAATTTGGAGGAATGGCAAGATCGTCTGGGTGGTAGCTTTGAAATCTGCTCTGAAGCGTTGCGTCAAGGCTGGGATACACCGGAGCTTCTAGCAGTTCTCGCAGGGGAAAGCGAAGATCTGTGGGAAGAGGAACGACCGAGTTATGCGGATAAATTAGCGCGGATTCGATTGGAGCTTTTGAATTTACAAGAACGCTACCCAGAGTATTTGAACCTGGCGCGAGCGGAGGATCTGGTTGAAGAATACCTGGTGATGCTGGCACAATTGGGGCGGATTGCCGAAGTCATGGCGGCGAGCATTCGCCTCAAGGATGCCGGACAAGCACTCGCTGTAGCGAAGGTATTGAGAGAACAGGATGCGCTTGCGGAGGCACTTCTCATCGCGAAAGCGGGATTGGATTTACCCGATCGCATTTCCGCAGCACCTGCCGAGCATCAGTTCTTCAACATCCATCAGAGTCCGCTACTAGATCGACATCGCTACGAATTAGCCGATTGGACGAGCGAATTGGCGCAGGGATTGGGCGACCAACCTACCGCTCTATCCGCGCGAATTACCGCTTTTAAGCTGCGTCCATCGATGCGAGGATATCAACAAGTCCGAACGCTGGCAGGCGAGGCTTGGCAGACCTTACAGGCCGATTTGCTGCAACATTTACGAACGATGGATAGCTGGAGCCATGCCGAAGCTAAAGTCCAAATCTTTTTGCATGAAGGCTCGATCGATGATGCGATTTCTACTGTCACCGATAGTTATGCCAGGGGCAACTTAATTCAATTGGTGATGGATGCAGCCATGTCTCATCGACCGGAATGGGTAATTGCGAAGGCAATTGCGCCAGCGGAAGATATTATGAATCGCGGCAAAGCCGAATCTTATCAAGAGGCTATAAGCTGGCTGACTAGAGCGCGCAGGGCATATATTCAAGCTGGAAGAGAAGCCGAATGGCAGGACTATCGCGCCCGGTTAGTTTCTACACACGGGCGCAAACGTAAACTGATGGGCTTAATTGACTGCGCGGATTTGTAGGTGCCATAGAATTGCTAAAATTGAGATTGGGTTAATACCTCTCTACCCCATAATTTTGAGTAAACATGACCCCAGATAACAACGACGTGTTAGCCAATATTCCCTCGCCTTGTTTCGTACTTGAAGAACAACTGCTAGCGCGAAACCTCGCCATATTCGATCGAGTCCAAAAAGCTGCCCCGATTCGGATTATGCTCGCACTCAAGGGGTTTTCACTCTTTCATAGTTTTCCCCAGATTCGCACCACACTTAAAGGGGCTTCCGCTAGCTCTCTGTGGGAAGCGCGACTAGCAGCGGAGGAATTTGGCACTGAAGTACATGTTTATTCGCCTGCCTATCGCGCTGAAGATGTGCCGGAGATTCTGCCCTTAGCCTCGCATATGACCTTCAATTCGATCGGTCAATACTCCCAATTTCGATCGCAGATTGAGGGTGCTGGCACTGCTAAACCATCGGTAGGACTGCGGATAAATCCCCAGTATTCGCCTGTCCAAACCGCACTTTACAATCCTTGTCAGCCTTCAACCCGATTGGGGATATCACCAGAACATTTGGGTGAGACTTTACCCGAGGGAGTCGATGGTTTCTTATCGCACAATTTGTGCGAGAGCGATTCATTTGCATTAGAAAAAACGATCGCGAATATCGAACAATTGTTTGGCAAGTTTTTACCGCAACTTAAGTGGCTAAATTTTGGCGGTGGTCATCTGATGACGCGCAAAGATTATAATTTAGACCACGCGATCGAAATCTTGAATGCCTTTCACGATCGTCATCCTCACATTCAACTACTAATGGAACCAGGCTCGGCAATCGTCTGGGAAACTGGATTTTTGACTGGTAAAGTGTTGGATCTAATCCCCACTAACGATGTCGTCAATGTGATGTTAGATGTATCATTTACCGCCCACATGCCCGATTGTTTGGAAATGCCTTACAAGCCAGCAATTCGCGGCGCGCGGGAGCCAGAAGCTGGCGATACGCTGTATCGGATGGGTGGTTCTAGTTGTCTGGCGGGTGACTTTTTAGGCGACTATGCGTTCGATCGGGAATTAGCGATCGGCGATCGATTGATATTTGAAGATATGATGCACTATACGATGGTCAAAACTTCAATGTTTAATGGTGTCGTGCATCCCTCGATCGGCAGGCTCGATAAAGATGGTAACTTCAAGCTCTGGCGCGAGTTTGGTTACGAAGATTATCGATCGAGATTGGGCTAATTCGCAAACCTTCAAAAACCCAACTTCTGTAGAAGTTGGGTTTTTTGTAAATCTAATCTTCTCCTATACCAACAGCCTCAGCGATCGATCCTAACCCCCGAGATTCTAATTTAGCTAATAATCCCCTTAAGATTCGATCGACCATCCAGGGGCCATTATAAGTCCAACCCGTATAAACTTGAATCAAACTCGCTCCAGCGATAATTTTATCCCAGGCATCATCAGCAGTAAAAATCCCACCCACGCCAATAATCGGCAAACTGCCACCCGTCTGCTGATGGATAAACCGGATAACTTCGGTAGACTTTTGGCGGACTGGCGCGCCGCTAATTCCACCTGCTTCTTCAATTACTGTTTTACCCGTCCGCGCGATAATTTTAGTAGTTAATTGCGATCGATCCAATGTCGTATTCGTCGCAATAATGCCCGCTAATTTAGATGCTTGCGATAATTCGACTACCGCTGAGATATCTTCCCAGGCGAGATCGGGGGCAATCTTGACTAAAATTGGTTTGCGACCTTGATTTTCTTGTTGTAAAGTATCGAAAATAATCCGCAAAGGTTCGATTTCTTGTAACGTTCGCAAACCGGGCGTATTTGGCGAACTGACATTGATAACAAAATAGTCGCCGAGATCTTTTAACCGTTGAAAACTGCCTAAATAATCCGTCGCAGCATCTTTTAGCTCTGTAATCTTTGACTTACCTAAATTAATCCCGATCGGAATGGTAAAATCGCCCTGAGGTCGCTGTTGCAGTGCCGCAGCCATCGCCGCACTACCCAAATTATTAAATCCCATCCGATTTAATGCCGCACGATCTTGGGGCAATCTAAATAAACGAGGTCGCTCGTTGCCAGGTTGCGGATGATAAGTCACCGTACCGAGTTCGGCAAACCCAAAGCCTAAATACTGCCAGATCCCCGCTGCAATTCCATCTTTATCAAATCCAGCCGCTAACCCCACCGGATTGGCAAATTTCAACCCGAACAAAGACTGTTCCAACTGTCGATCGACCCGACAAAAATACTGCTGGAAGCTCGCTTTCGCAATTTTGGTCAGGGGGGATGTGGGAGTGGAATCGATCGCGTGTAGTAGGTTTAGGGACTGCTTGTGGACGACTTCTGGATCGGCTTTGAGAGCCGAAAATAACAACGGACGAACTGCAAGTTGATAAATATCCAAAATGATTACAATCGGCGGCGAACTTTTAACTATCGATGATGTAAATATATTTTAGCCGATCGAGTCTCGCCCGATCGTACCCTCGATCGTCTGTAGCACTACATTTAGGGCACTCGAT
>NZ_PVWO01000007.1 GCF_003003845.1 Chamaesiphon polymorphus CCALA 037
GCGCGGATTTTTAGCCAAACCTTTTACTGCTGCGGAGTTGTTAAAGTTGTTGTAGATTTGGGGTGCCTTCGATCGACGGCAATCGTCAATTGACAGACAGTTTACGAATTAGTAAAGTTGAGATCTGTATCGATGCCTCTAATTACATGACAATCGCTACTTTTTCTAGAGAATTATTCGCTATTTCCGAACTGAGATTCGTTCGCGAAGCATGGGCTTTGCCCAATCGTCCGAGCGCACTATTCGCTGATGAATCGAACCTTTCGGCGAATACTGATGCCCACAATCTCAAAGGTTCTGCCAGAGCATTAGCTACTGCCAGAAAGATTTTTCGCGTAGCTAAATCTAGATATGGATGGAGCAATAGTAAAATTGAAGACTTGCTCTGTAAATTTCACCAGAATGCGAGCTTCGATGGTCTAGATTCGATCGCCAGAACGCTGATATTTACTGAAGCTAGCTACAATCTTGCATGGTTAGCTGAAAAATCTGAAGACTTTTCTTTTTGGCTCGACCTAAATTCCAGTCAGCGTGAAGTACTTTTCTCTTATGCCAGCCAATTGCGTGATGCTCTACTTAAATTTAGCCAGCTAAATTTACAAACTTGCATTGACTTATTTAAACGTTCTTTCCTTTTTAAGGTTAACTTTGCTAGGTTTTTTCTAGATTGTATAGATAATCATCAGAAAGTAATAGATAATGCCGATCGCATGGGGACAATTTTTGAAAAGTCTAATATTCAACAAACTAGAGTGTTGAACTTTTCAAACATGACTCAAGCCGAGAGAGATCTGGCGATCGAACATTACAAAAATATCAGAAAAGCAAATCTCGATCGGCTTACTCCAGAAGAACTAGATAAGTCTAACCAACAATTCGATCGTGCCTTTCTGCTGCTCGACGAGTCTAGAAATTAAGAGCATCAATGATTGTTTTTCTAGATACTAACGTGCTGGGCTTACTTGCTAAACCAACTAAATCTTTTGAGGAGTCATCAACTGAATCTTATCAAGTTCAACAGTGGTTCTATGGCTTGCAATCGCGTGGCGTTCGCGTCGTAACTTCGACACTTTGCGACTATGAATTTCGGAGAGGCTTATTGGAACCGTTAGGTAAAGCTAAAGAGCTTGCGCCAGGAGTCATCGAGCTAGATATTTTGGCCGAAACAGGAATGTTGGAATTCATTCCTGTTTCTAGAAAAGATGCAATTTTAGCCGCTCAAATGTGGGTCGATGCACAAGCCGAGGGGCGGCCTACTAGCGACAAGAACAAGATCGATATTGACGTAATTATCTCCGCTCAATGTCTGATATTACAACAAGAAAATCTAGGGCAAACAGTTATTATGGCTACCAAGAATACCAAGCATATTTCGAGATATTGTGAAGCTGCTAACTGGCAAGAGATCGAGTTCTAGCAATAGCGATCCATCAATCTAAGAGATTCATGAATTTTGACGATCGACTCGTTCTTGTTCGCGAATAATGTTGTTGCAGATATCGACACATTCGTTACAGATGTAGATGGGGACTTTTCTTAAGATCGGCCCTGCAATTAGAAACTTGATGCTTTCATGACTTTTTTGACAGAAAGAACAGTACATCTCTAGTTTTGCTGGCTCGGAAGTGTTAGCATTCATCGGTTGAGACTCCTGAATTGAAGTAGATGGCAGCGGAAATTGTAGTGGGGACAATTTCGATCTGAGTTGATGGCGAGATTTGTGCAACCGTCCTTTCACAGCCGCGATCGAAATATTTAATCGATCGGCGACTTCTTGAAGGCTGAGTCGATCGCGATAAAATAGTAAAGTTGCCAGACGATTCTTTTCAGACAAGGCATTGACGGCTTCGAGTAATGCCGTATGGAGTTCTTCCTGCTCTGCTACTAGCTGCGGATCTAGCGAACTGCTATCGATCGATTTTCGTCCACCAAATTCTCCACCATTGTCTCAAGGGAAAAATAAATCACCTTCCGCCGCCGAAGCTGGTTGCGACAAAGATTGAGAACGATGCCATACAGCCAACTTTTAAAGCGCGTCGGATCGTTAAGTTTAGCCAATGACAGATAAGCTTGCAGCATGGCTTCTTGGACGAGTTCTTGTGCTAGATCCTCATTCCCAATTGCTTGTCTGGCGATCCGTTGCGCCATTGGCTGATAGCGCAATACCAGCCGACTGAATGCAGCTTTATCTCCCTGTCTCGCCAGCAAAACTAATTCCAACTCGTTACGATCGCACACGGTTCCCTCACCGAATAACTCTTCTACTTAAATAGTGGCAAGTTAAACCAAAAAAGTTACTTATAGAATCCATCGCAAGTAATCGAGCCAGATCTCCAAGCCACTAATGGGGTAGTACATATCGTCGATCGGATCTTACTACCACCGAATACTAAATTATAGTTCTGAAAACTAATTTTTTAATCGATCGATTGAAATTGATGACTATAGTTAGATAGCGTAGCTAAACTTATGACTTTTATCCCGATCGCGAGGTGAATAAAGTTTATAAATCTATCGACATTTAGGAAGAGCTGTTTTGTCGAGCGATCGATTAAATTAGAAGCTGAATCGATCGAATAGTTGTGAGATTTAAACCTCGATCGGCTATTTCAATCTTACTAAATATCTAAAACACATGAAAAAAACAATGTTATTCGCACTAGTTTGTGCGGGATTGGCAGTAAATCTTCCGGCTGTCGCGACGAGCGTGCCCCAGTCAGTCGAGCAAAATGTCAGCGGCTCGACCGATCTCATCGCTCAGTATCGTCGGAACGATCGCCGATTTAATGTTTACTATCGTTATCGTGGCAATCGACCTTGGATTTTAGAAAATTCCTATGTTAATCGGGGCAATGCTGAAGCGGCAGCACGAAGATTAGAACGACGTGGCTTCCGGACTTACATACAACTCAGTCGCCGAGTCAATCGTGTTTAGGGTCGATCGAACGGTAGTTATAAATTAGGGTCAATTATAGTTCTGTGGCTCTAACAATTTACTCTAATCCGATCGATCCAGCTCGAATGTAATAAGCATAGATCGAGTCGCTCCAAGCGACTCGATCTATTCGCATATAAAAACTCATTGGAGATCTTTTTAGATAGCCAAACGTTCGATCGTGAGCCGAACGAATCAAAGCAGGCAAGAGTCACTTACCTGTGGATATCGACGTAATTTCACGGATGCTTACTCTTCTCGATGGCTCACAATATTTATCGTCATGCCGTTTGGTTCGCGGACGAAAAAGCGTCGAACGCCCCACGGTTCATCCGTGAGTGGATAGACAACCGTATAACCATGCCTTATGGCTGCCTCATAAACACGATCGACATCGGCCACTTCAACTGACAGGTTCGGGTGCATCCCTGATGGGTCGTTTGTCAGCACGCTAATTTGAGTCGTTGGGTCTGCTGGTGCAGCGTATGTTTGAATCCAGCCTAAATCCATCGCCTTAGTCAATCCCAAAACTTGGGTATAAAACAGTTCGCTCTGCTCGGTATTTGTAGTTTGGATGTTGGAGACAATTCGACGAATCGAGTTCATGGCTGGAGCCAGTTGTAATTAGTTGCGTGATTCTAAAAGTTGACCCAGAACTTCAACAGACTGCCGCCAGCCGCTTTCCATGCCGCTGGCAACCATGCCATCGCGGTCTGCTTGGCTCATGGCAGTGCTATGGGTATGAATCTCAGTCGTATGTTCGTCAATTGCTATAAACTCGGCTTTTTCGAGCATCACATGTCCGCGTTCCGGCATCCCCAAGAATTCAAACGTCTGCACGATCCGTCGATTGTGGGCGACTTCGTGAAAACAGCCAGTAAACTGATACTCGTTACCATCTTCTGCTTGCTCGGCAATATGCCAACTACCGCCGTCTTTACAATCAAAATGATACACTTTCATCGGATTACCGCGACACCACCATTTAGCAAACAGATCCGCTTGAGTATAAGCATTGAAGACCTTTGCTAGCGGAGCGTTAATGGTGACTGTACCCAGGATGTTTTGGGAATTTTCTGGGACTGTTACTTTTAGATCTGCCATACAGATATATTCCTCCCAATTTACTTTTCTGCTAATAATTTTTCTAAAGTATCAAAGCGATCGCCCCATACTTTTTCGTACTCGCTCAGATGTGCTGCGGCTACTTCGATCGCTTCTGGTGTGACGCGAACGAGTTTCTCCTTGCCATTTCGACGCTTAGTAACCAGCCCTGCCTTCTCAAGCACGCTGACATGCTTCGCAATCGCAGCTAAAGAGGTGGCATAAGGTTGGGCTAACTCGCTAATGGTCTGTTCTTCTCTCGATACGCGCTTGAGGATATCTCTCCGCGTCGCATCGGCGAGAGCACCAAAAATTAGATCGAGCGCAAGATTTGATTCAACCATATGGTTGAATGATAGCCCGAGCGACACATCGTGTCAAGTGCTACTGTTGGAGTTTGAGCTAAACCTACTTGGGAGTTTGCATTGCCTGTACGACTGTAGTTGCAACTTGAGCTATTATTTGTTCTCGTTTGGCGATCGGAGCTTTTGAACCCGCAACAAACACCGCGATCGCCACCTGTTTTCCATGGGAAGTGATGATGCCAACATCATTGGTCGCAGTGCCTACTCCCAAAACCTCTGGGCCTGTACCCGTTTTGTGAGCGATCGACCAGCCTTGAGGTAGTCCAGCTTTGAGTCGCTGTTGCCCTGTTGGTGAATCCGTCATGATTTTGAGTAACAGAGCCGTTGAGTTTTCGGACAATAGCTGACGCGATTGCAGTTTTGCTAGCAGATCGATGGTTTCCTTCGGGGTGGCTGTATCGCGAGGATCGCTGAGATAGCGATCTAGAGCAGCTCGTTTCACGGCAACTGGGATTCGCTCTACAGCAGCGGCATATTTTTGCTCATCTGCCAGTTCGGGGCGAAAGTTAGTCAGCCCAACACAGTCTGGCTGCAACTGCCGCTCTAGTCGATCGACTCGAATGCCGCGAATGTTCATCTGTCGCAGCGTTGCGGTGACTCGTTCGGGGCCACCTACTAAGCGAATTAAGACATCGACAGCAGTGTTATCGCTCACCCCTACCGCTCGTTCGAGCAATTCTCGCACGGTGTACTGTTTACTATCGCCTGTTATTTCTTGCCGAATCGGACTCCATAGTGGCGCAAAGTCTTGTCGAGAGACCGTCACTGGCCGATCGAGGGACAGTTTACCTGCATCAACTTGCTTGAGGACAACAATCCCCACTGGTAGCTTGTAGACACTCTGCATCGGCAACCGTCGCTCGCCATTGTAAAACCAGCTTTTCCCAGTATTGAGATCCATTACGCCAACTCCAACCCGACCTTGAGCGGCGGAAAAATCCAGATGATTGAGACGATCGAACGATGAAACAATGGCAGGAGAAGATTTAGATCGATCGGCAGATGAAAGGTGAGGATGGGAAAGAGTAATTATTGCAACGATCGCACTAAGCAGGAAACACCAACGAATTAACTTCAACGAAAACATACTTTGTTTCCAAATTCACTACTGGTTAAACCACCTGGTTTCTATGGATTACGGACAAAGTGCAATTTATTTTTAGGCACCCATCAGTGCATCATAACCTCCTTCTAGTTTGCTACGCACAATATATTGCTCCTCACGATCTAGGGTAAAAGATGTCCGATCGTCGATCGAATGACATCATCCGGATCGTATTTCCGGTTGAGGTCGAGTAAGCGATCGTCGTTCGGTTCAAAGGTGGGCAGAACACGAATAAAAGAATGTCAGACTATAGCTACGATTTTCCCCAATTGTTTATTTGATTCAAAGCGTAGCTCCAGCTCCTCCTGTTGCTACTTACTTGGAGTGTAACTAGTTAAAATGCTTGACTTCTTTCAACTTCTTACGATGATTTGTCAGATTCTTATGGCGTTAGCGAACCTGCTTTGGAGTCATTCCAGTGAGTCGTTTAAACTGTTGGGTCAGATGGCTTGGACTGGAGAAACCCACTTCTAAGGCGATATCGGCGATTATCTCCGATAGGCTACGCCAACGCCAAATCAGTTTTCGCCAGCATCACTCCAAAATATTTATTGAAACGGTTGCTGGCTAACAGCGGTGCCGCGACCTTTACCGCCGCAGATTATTAGTAACGCTGTTAACCAACCCCTCTCTAGTGCGTAGATTTGCTAGTTTAAGGAGCAACTGGATATCGGACGACTTGAGATGCTCGTAAATTTGCGGGCGGATTGGCGGGTACCGTCCAAAAATAAATCGTGCTCCCACCAACTTGCTCGATGCGATCGGGCTTCCAGTCACCCATGTCGAAAGCGTGAGAGACAATGCGGGTACCAGGTTTGAGTTGGCTCAATAACTGCGGTCGAAGTTTGACATTCAGTTCGGGCAACAGATACAGTGTCACTACTGTGGCATCGCTAAACTTGCTTTGAAATAGATCTTGATTGAGAAAGCGCACCCGATCGGTTACACCTGCTTTTTTGGCATTGATATTGGCTTCTCTAATCCGTTCGGGATTGATATCGATACCTGTGGCGCGAATTCCAAATTTGCGAGCGGCGGTAATCGGAATCCGGCCATCGCCGCTACCTAAGTCATACAGTTTATCCTTGCTGTTGACTTTGGCGATCGCTAGCATTCGATCGACTACTGCTTGTGGAGTGGGGACATAGATAACATCCGGCGATCGTAATGCTGGAGCCTGTGCGACGGCTGGAGCCACTGCTGGATCGGCAGTTTCAGGTTGACCAGTCGTCGCGGTTGGGGTAGTGCTACAGCCAGCACTAATGAGACTCAGACCGATGACGGTTGCTAAGGCGAGACGATGGGATAAGCTTTGCAGGAGCGAGGTTTGAGGTGAAATCACGATAATTTTCTCCTGATTTTACTAGTGGTTAAATTGAGATGAAATGTTCGCCAACATCAGCGATTCTGGAGCTGGCGATACCGGAGAGTAAAGGGAATCCCCAGTGCCACGACGACTACGCCGACAATCGCGCCCGTCCCGGTGTAAACCAAACTGGAGTAAAGCAGGTAGCCACAAGAAGCCATAAACAACAGCGGTAAAATCGGGTACAGCGGTACCCGAAACGGGCGCGGTCGATTGGGGTCGCGCACTCGCAGCACGAACAGCGAGATGCTACTGAGGAGAAAGAAAAACCAAAAGATCGGTGCGGTATAATCGACCATCGTTTTGAAGCCGTCGCGCGTCACCGTACCCAGTCCGACTAGTGCCAAGGAGATCGCTCCTTGGAATAAGTAGGCAGCGGTTGGGGTATCATGACGGTCTTGCCAAACACCCAACCACCGAAATGCAGATACATCTCGACCGAGTGCAAAGTTGGTGCGCGCACCCGTGAAAATGGTGGCATTAATCGAATCTAGGGTACAAACTACCACCAGAATGCTGATGAATATGGCTCCTGGCTGGCCGAATGCCTGTCTCATCAGATTGGCGGCAACGGCTGGAGACTGTGCCATCGCTGTCAATCCCAAGCCTTTGAGATATGCCAAGTTAATCAGTAAATAGAGAGCCGTGATGATGCCCAGTCCCCACAGGAGCGATCGAATGATGTTGCGTTGGTAGTTCTCGATCTCAGCGGAGATCTGGGCGGCTTCGTTCCACCCACCGTATGACAGCAGCACGAATACCATTGCCGACCCCCAAGATCTCGTGGTGGAGGCAGCAGCCGGAGCGGGACTAGAACCAGTGGTCAAGGTTAAGCCGATGACAACGATCGCCAGTAGTCCCAGGACGGTGGTAATTGTCAGCCAGTTTTGGAGCCGCTTACTATGTTTTATGCCCAAAATATTGAGCGCAGTCAGCAGAGCGATCGCGATTGCGGCATAAATTCCTGCTGAAAATGTACCAATCGGCAATATTTGGGTAGCATAATCGCCAAATACAAATGCGAGTAACGCGATCGATCCGGTCTGAATCACACTCAATCGTGCCCATGCAAATAAAATCGCAATCGATCGACCGAATGCTCGTTTTAAGTAATCATAGCTTCCACCGATACTTGGATATGTGGTAGCGAGTTCTGCATAACATAAGGCACCAATAATAGAGATTAATCCACCAAAGCTCCAAGCTAGTAAAACATCAGTCTCACTATTAGCATTGGCCGCAACTAATGCTGGCGTTTCAAATATTCCTGCCCCGATAACTAGTCCGACAATCAATGCGATCGCATCGAATAGCCCAATCGAGGGTCTTGTTACCCTCACGCCATGTTCGGTTGTTTTTTGTAGCTTAGGTTGCTCGATCGTACTCACAGCTTTAACTCTACCTGCTATGTGGGCAATTTGATTTCGATCGTTGGGGGAAACGCAGAATTCGGAGAATATTGCACGCTAAGGATTTCTGGTGTCAGGAAAGGCTCTATCACTTGTCATAGAGGATGTCAGCAAATGCTTGAAAGAACTCTAAATTGACATGCTTTAACATTGGCTTCTTTCGTGACAAAGGTATCGTAGTCATCCTGGAACATTACGACTGCGCAGCAGTCGTGACGACTGGTTCAAACGTCTTGAGAAACTCAGCTCGCGATCTTTCTCCAAGGTCAACAACCTTGGTTCCTCCAGCCGCAACAAAAGTAACGTCCTCGATGCCGATTACCTTGAGAATTAGGCGCAAATACATAGTTGCGATGTCCCGATCCCGGATCGGCGAACCCTCTGTGTAGACACCACCCGAAGCCATTAGAACCGTGCATTTTTTGCCATGAATTAGACCTTCGCCCGTCAGTCCCAGTGTCAGCCCCTTGCGGACGATGTGGTCCACGTAAGACTTGAGGTTTGCGGGAATGTTGTAGTTGTAAACCGGGGTGCCGATCGCAATATAATCTGCGGCCAGAAGTTCGGCGACAAGCTCGTCGGACACCCGCAGGACATCCTTCATTTCAGGAGTGTGCTTCTCCGTAGGCGTTAGACTGGCTCCCAGCCAGGGCAGGTTCACGTAAGGCAGATCCATCTTTACGAGATCGCGTTCGACAACTTCACCGCCTGGGTGCGCGGTCTTCCATTGCTCTACAAACATTTTTGCAAGGTTGCGGGAGATCGAGTCTTCTCCCCGTGGGCTTGCCTCAATAACTAGAAGCTTTGGCATGATTGTGTCCTTTTTTTTTAACTAAAGTGGATTGAAATTAAATAGACTGACCACCAGAGACTTCAATTCTCTGGGCATTTACCCAGCGGTTATCTTCGGATAGCAAGGATGCGATTATCGTTCCGATAGGCTTCGCCAACGCCCCGCCAATATCATCGGGAAGACCGACTCGACCTAACGCGGTTTGTGAAGCGAGGAAATTATTAATCTCTGGGTTATCCCGCACTGCACCGCCCCCAAAATCTGTTTCGATCGCACCTGGAGCCACTACGTTCACTGCAATCTGTCGGTGTCCCAATTCCTTTGCCATATATCGAGTCAAGACCTCGATCGCGCCTTTCATGCTGGCATAAGCGGAGTAACCCGGTAGTGTAAAGCGAGCCAGACCGGACGAAAGATTCACAATCCGTCCGCCGTCCTTGAGCAGTGGCAGCAGTTTTTGGGTGAGAAAGAAAACGCCCTGGAATTGGATGTTCATCAAGCGATCGAATTCTTCCTCAGTCGTCTCGGCAAACGGGGCATAAACGCCTATTCCGGCATTGTTAACGAGGAAATCAACCTGCTCGGTCTGCCATTTGTCCTGGAGCGATCGCTTGACTTGCCCTACAAAACTATCAAAAGTTTTGGTGTCAGAAGTATCCAAAAACTTCATCTATAGGCTTCCCAGTGCATAGCACTCTAGGTGGGCAATACCAGTACCTCGTGGGTCACTGTTGCGGCATTTCCGCCTGTTTGAGTTCCGCCACCAAACACAAAGATGCGGTTGCCAATTGCGGATGCTCCCAATCCATGTCGTGGCGTTGGCAAGGGCGGCATTGCCGCCCACACGTCGGTTTGCGGGTCGTATACCCAACTTTCGGCAAAAACCTTCCGCTCTGGAACCCACTGTTCGCCGCCAAACACGTAAAGCTTGCCGTTGAATGCGGTTGCAGCCAGACCTCCTTGGGCTTGAGGCATCGGCGATCGCGTTTCCCACCGATCGAGTTTGGGATCGTAGACCTCTAGATTTGGCACATTGACTTGGCGAGCAGTGCCATCAGCATTCTTGGTAAAATTGCGTCCACCAACCACGTAGATCTTGCCATCAATGACAGCCGATGCTGCACTGTTTCGCGCTGTGGGCGCATTGGCACGGGTTGACCAGCGTTTAGTCATCGGATCGAATACTTCATTTCGCACACTATCAATGTGGTCAGTGAACAGCCGAGTATCCTCAGTGGCTCGAACGCGTCCACCAACCAGATAGATCTTGTTATCCACCACTGCGGATACGCCCTCGGCACGAGCCGCTGGTAGGTCAATCCCTCCAGTCCAAGTATTAGAGGCAGGATTGTAAATAAACATCGTCGGCTGCGCCCGCCAGTCTGGAAACCCACCTGTGAAACCGCCAATACCATAGAGCAAGCCATTGACTGCCGACAGTGTAATGTGATGGCGGGCTTCAGGGATCGGTCTCAAGGCTGTCCATGTATTTTTGCCCGGATCGTAAGACTCGAAATGCGCTGAGAATCCGGTGTTTGGGCTGAGTAAACCGCCGACCACGTAAATTTTTCCGTTCGAGACTTCTGGATAAAGTTCTTGCCGAGCGACTGTTGGCGGTGCAGCTTCAGTCCAATAGGGCAACTGGCTTTGCGATCGACTGAGCACGAGCGAACCTAATGCGATGAGCGAAAAGACCAACAGCGACAGGAAAATCAAAGATCTAAATCTACGCAACATAATATAAACTCCATCTCAACCGATCGGACGTGGATTTGGCAGGCGCACCAACCCGCTAAAATTCTTGCCAGGATACCAGGGCATTTGGAGCAGGTTGTCAAAGCCGGGAAGGCTTTCCATGTGTTTCACCATGCGGGTGCGCATTGAACGATCGGGTAGCGATCCTCTTAGTGCCCCCATATTCTCAACAACGTGCTCCGGGTTGGTGGTTGCGGGAATCGCACAGGTTAGAGCCGAGTGAGAAATCACATACTTGAGAAAAAACTGTGCCCAGTTCTCGCAGCCAAAATCGCGGGCAAAATCGGGTAGTGGTTGCCCCTTTACCAATTCAAAAAGACGGGCTTTCTCGAAGGTCATGTTAGCTAAGACGGCTGTTCCTCGCGCTGCCGCCGCAGGCAGAATTCTGTCTTCAACTCCACGCTCACGAATTGAATAGCGAAGTTGCACAAAGTCCAGATCGCCGTTCTCAATCCATCTCTCAAGCGCAGAATTATATAGCGGATCGTGGTGGGTAACGCCCACATAGCGAATTTTACCTTCTGCTTTCCATGCTTTTAGTAGGGGTAAAATTGCATCTACATTCACCAAGCTATGCACCTGCATGACATCAATGCGATTGGGTGACAATCGCTTCATCGATTGTTCTAGCTGACGCTGAGCCTGGCGGCGATCGCCCAGATACTCACCAGTTGCCCAGGTTTTGTTAGCAATAAACAAATCATTGGTCAAGCCAAGTGTTCTGGCAAATTCGCCCACGTTCGCTTCCGACATCCCATAGAGCAGTGAGGTATCGACCACTCGCCCGCCTGCATCCCAAAAGCGGCGCATTACTTCCTGAAGCCGATCGCGGGGCTGATTAGATAAAGCATCAAAGGTCATAAACGTTCCCAGACCGATTGCAGGCAGTTTCTCCTTGGTGCGCGGGATTTCCTTCGTGACGATCTGCGATGGTTGGGTTGCAGCAGGTCGCGACGGTTGAGTTTGATTCTGTGCCTGTGCAGTCTTCACAAAAGTGGGTGTTAAGGCAGTGGTGGCGGCACCAAATCCTAACAATCCAAGTATCGATCGACGGGAAACATTTCGACTAATTGCTGGACGGGTTGCTTTCATTGTGCATTTCCTTTGTGTTGAAGTTTAGATGCTGCAAACCAAGTCAAGATCGAAACTAAGATCATTTGCCCTGCACCGATCCAGTAGGGCATTGCGGGGCTAATCTCTTGGTAGAGCCAACCAGCCCATAAAGGGCCGATGATTCGTCCTAGTGCAAACGTTGCCCTGTAGGTGCCCTGGATGCGTCCTTGAGCTTCGGGTGCGACTGCTTTTGACATCAATCCCTGAAGTGATACCTCCACCAATGCCGTGCCAATGTTTGCCACGATCGCCGCGATGTACACCAGTGCTGGTAGCCCAGTCAGAGAAAACCAACCAAATAATCCAAACGCAATGCTCAGCATAATTGCACCCAGACTAGTAATTTGAATTTCTCTCAGAAAGTGGAGTAGGACAGGCACGATCGAGACCTGAGCAAGGACTTCAACCACACCCATCAAAATAAAAATCGGCGCAATTTGCTGTGGTTGCCAGCCAAACAAATCATTGGTCATCGCCGCCAGATTTGATGAGGTGATGATGGATGTCATCGTGGTCAGAAGAAAGCTGAGCATTAGCCAGCGCAGATGCGGATTGCGCCAGTCCACAAATAGCTGACTCAACGGATTCAATTGACGGAACGAGACTCGTGCAACACGAGGGTTGTCAGGGAACGTTTCCGGCATTGCCCAATAGGCCCATACCAAACCGACTACACTTGTGGCGGCCACGATATACAAGGGAATTGCCAGATCGATGGATGCAAACCGGGCGCTGATGATGGGGCCAATTGTAAACCCCATGCCCGTTGCCGCACTCATAAATGCGAAGGCACGAGTCCGAGCCTTTAACGTGGCGGTATCGGCAATGTAGGCAAAAATCGAGCTTGCTGTACCATCCGCGATCCCAAAGATGGCCCACCCAGCGAACATCATCCACAGCGCGCCGCCTATACCCATGAGCGTGTAAGCGATCGCTGCACCTAGTAAGCTGAACATCAGAACGAGTCGTCGCCCATAGCGATCGCTCAGTAGCCCAATGACAGGACTACCAATAAATTGCGCGGTTGCCAATGTGGTATACATTAACCCGACGTGAAACGCGGTGCCGCCATATCGTCCCTCGATTAAGGCAGGCATAATCGGGTTGAGGACACCAACTCCCAGATAGGAGATCGAGCCGATGAAGAGGGTAAAAGGAGTTAGAGGGCGAGGGGTGCGCTTTGGTGTTTCTTCTTTTATCAGTTTGTTCAACATGGGAATCAGCAAATAAGGTTTGTGGTTTACAGAACATAGCAAACACGATGCTTAGACAATCCCACCGTTCACTCTGAGCGTTTGACCGTTGACCCAACTGCCCTCTGGACTGACTAAAAATGCAACGGCACTGGCAATATCATCGGGTTGCCCTAGTCGCTCTAAGGGGGCTTGATTGGCAAATTTCTCTACTAATTCCTCAGATTTACCCTGATAAAATAACTCGGTTGCGGTTGGCCCTGGAGCGATCGCATTCACCGTGATGTTGCGTCCTCGCAATTCCTTCGCCAAGATATTGGTGAAGATTTCAACCGCTAGTTTCGAGCCAGAATAGATGGCATATCCTGGCATGGCTAAACCCACTGCGCTGGTAGAAAAGTTGACAATCTGTCCACCCACTCGCAACCGTCGCGCCGCTTGGCGCAGCGTCAAGAACGTACCACGAGTATTGACATTAAAAATTTTGTCGTATAGCTCGACATCCATGTCAGCAATGTGAGTTGCTTGTGGAGTTAGAATGCCTGCATTATTGACTAAGACATCGACTCCGCCATAGATAGCTTCCGTTTTCTCGAATAACGACTCCACATCTTTAGCATTAGAAACATCGCCTTGCAGTGCGATCGCCTCACCCCCTTCTGCCTGAATATCGTGGATTACTTCTTCTGCCTTTTCACGATTGTTAGCATAATTTACTACAACTGCAAATTCATCAACTGCCAAACGTTTGGCGATCGCAGCTCCAATTCCTCGCGACGCTCCGGTAACAATAGCAACTTTACGATTCATGTCGATTAACCTCTAAAAACTCTGGTTATCGTTCTCGAACTCCGAACGCATTCTTTGCTCGATATGTCTATAATCAGGGAAACGAGAAAAGAAGTCTTTCAGAAATTTGCCAGCGTTTTAGAATTTTCATCCTCTTCGCGGAGTTCTTATGCTGATCGATCCGAAAACTGCAACACCTATTTTCCCAGACCAAGCATCGCAGAGCAGCCACTATCATCTTCTGCTCGATCGACAAACGGGACTCCATCATGCCAACTTGGCACCAGAATTGTTTGGGACACACGAGCACTCTGCCCATCAGATTACAGTTCCATTTAGTCACGCCAAAGGAGTGACATCTTGGCACTCGGCTGCGGCAAAACATCAGCAGCAAGCTGTTCGGGTCGGACAGTGCTTTGTTGTGCCAACCGGGCAACCCCACGGCTTAATCTTGGATCGTGCTGGAGAATTGGTCAATTTTTATGTTGCGCCAGAGTATATTGCAACGATGATTCCTGAAACAATTGAAGGGCATCCCCTGGAAATCCTTGAGTTTCAAATCTCGGACGATCCACTCATTCGTCAACTAGCGGCGGCGGTGCGAACCGATCGATTACTGCATGGTGTCTCCAACAAACTGTTTCTGGAATCCGTTCTCAACGTGCTGGTCGTCCATCTTGTGAATCGTTATGCAGTATCGACACCTCAGATACCCGAAGTAGGTAAGTTACCTGTCCATCTCCTTGTTAGAGTAAAGGAGTATGTCGAGGCACATGATACGTCTGATATTGCGATCTCTGAGTTAGCCAACCTGACGGGATATAGCAGCGTTCATTTCACCCGCATGTTCAAAAAAGCTACGGGGGAAACGCCGCGCGAATACCTGATTCATCATCGCATCAACAAGGCAAAGCAATTACTAACAGTGACGAGTTTATCAATGATTGAGGTGGCATTCCAAAGTGGATTTAATAGCCATGCTTATTTTTCCACACAATTTCGTCGCATCGTAGGCACATCTCCGCAAGTTTATCGAAAACATAATGAGGGGTAGCTCCATCTATCCCAATAGGGCGGATTCCCAAATCACTGAATTAGGAGATCGATAAACACCCGATCGCGTCGCGAATGCGTACAATTCGGTAAATACAATCCATAAAAGCAGTTCGTCGAGATTAAATTTAATCTCGACGAACCGCTCGATTTATAGTTGAACTTTATTTAGTCGCTAACACCACATTCAAATCAGCATGAGCTAACACCACATCGGGGTTGCGTTGAAGTGCCGCATCATACTTCATAGCAAAGTCATTTCCAGCTTCATCAGGTGTGAGTAGAATCCGAACATCAGCAATGAGAGTAGCGATCTCCTCGGAGGCGATCGCCTCATCAGAGGAGATTAACTCATCAATTTGCACGATCGATTCTGAGAGGCGATGCAACCAGGCAAATCGATCGCTATCGATCGCCAGTTGCAGCAATTCAACATTAGAGACCCGTCCGTGAATTTGTTCGTAATGAATCCGCTCTGTATCCAACAACAGTTGATGCAAATGCAATAACTTGATGCGGATATCGGTCAGCAGTTGATGTTGGGTAATGCGGTATTTAAGCATGAATCTGTCCCATTCTTCCATTTTGGTAATCGTCGATCGCTTGCCGTATTTCGGCTTCAGTGTTCATCACAAAGGGGCCATAGCGCACCACAGGTTCATTTAGCGGCACTCCAGCAATCAACAGTAGATCGAGGGGTTGGGTGGCATCCGCAGGATTGGCGATCGCCACTTCCTCCCCATCAGGGGCAAAAATCACCATTTGCCCATCCTCACCCCGTTCTTGCTCGGTACCAAACAAACCAGACCCATCGAGGACATAGGCAAAGGCGTTGTACTCTTTCGGTACCGATTGAACGATGCTTGCTCCCGGTTGGAGCGTGAAGTGCAGGTAGATAATCGGGGTGCGGGTTTCGATCGCGGCTTTCGCCCCCAACGCTTCTCCGGCGATCGCGCGCACTGTCACAGACCCATCTTTGGTCTGAGCCACCGGAATCTGCGCTGATGGAATTTCCTGATAGCGAGGAGCAATCATCTTGTCTCGCTGCGGCAAGTTAATCCACAGTTGAATGCCGTGCAGTCGCCCACCCATGCGAGCAAACTCAGCTTCTGGCATTTCGGAATGCACTATGCCTGCCCCAGCGGTCATCCACTGCACATCACCGGGATTCAACAGTCCAGCATGACCCGCCGAGTCCTTGTGTTCCAGCCGTCCATCTAGGACGTAGCTGACGATTTCAAAGCCACGATGGGGATGATCTGGTGCGCCCTTTGCTTGACCGGGCTGCTGATTCACGGGACCCAATTCATCAAGGAGGAGAAAGGGGTCAAACTCGGAAAAGCTACTCTTGGGAAAGGGACGACGCACCAGAAAGCCTCCTCCTTCAAGCGTTTCTACACTATTAATGATTCCAGCAACGGTGCGGAGTGTCTGAGTTTGAGTTGTCATACAGTTGCCTCCAGGCAGAAAGTTTACAAGACTTATCTTATATATGATTAATCTTATATTAACATATGAGTATATAAATTCTATGGGTAGGGCTGTCCTCCCTATTCGTTCGGTAAACCGCCTATGTCTCTTGCCCATGTGATTCTGGGTCTGCTCCAACAACAGGATCGGACAGGCTACGACCTCAAAACCAAGTGCTTTGACGATTGCATTTCCCATCTGTGGCCAGCAGATCAAGCACAGATTTATCGGACTTTAGACAAACTGGAGTCACAGGCGTGGATTACCTGTACCGTCGAGATTCAGCACGATCGCCCCAATCGCAAGGTTTACCGGATTACCGCAGCAGGTGCAGCAGAGTTAACCCACTGGCTTCAGACACATCATCCGTTGCCCGTGTTGCGAGAGCCGTTGCTGGTGCAACTCTATTTTGCAGCTCAGTTGCCTGACGAGGCGATCGTGGATCTGCTAGAGCAGGAACTGGAAGCACGGCAAGAAAAGCTAGCCCAGTGTGAGGAAATCGAGGCTCTATCTGTGAGTAATCCGACTGCATCGCGCGAACAACAACTGCATCGATTGGTTTTGGACTTAATGAAGCAACGGGAACAGACTTATTTAGATTGGTTGGAACAGGCGATCGCCACAATCCGTAGCCGATCGACGTAAATTCCTGCTTCTGGGTTAGATCGCAAGAACCCACTTGCTAGGGCGTTACGGACGTTCCGAGCGGGAATGCGGGGCGAGGAACCGATCGCCAAATCCGGTTTGGACAACCGACTAACCTTGCCCTCACCCCTCAACGAGCAAAAACAACCGATCGATCGGATTAATTCACGCTCTGAAGAAAGTCCAGTAACACGGGATTCACTCGATCGGCGTGAGTCCAGTTGATGCGGCAATTCACCGATCGATTTTCCTGCTGAAGAAAGTCCAGTAACACGGGATTCACTCGATCGGCGCGAGCAAAACCCTTCACAGTAAGGTGTTGTGGGCAGTGCCCACGATTTCAAAAGCCTCTCCCTGTAGGCTTCGTTATCGACAACGAACTCCCCTTGCTATAATGCGTTCCCACAGCAGCTCAAAAACCGCTTCAACACCATCACTCAAGACTGGCGGCGTCACGAGCGTTAGTCGGCTCTGATTAAGAGTAAAGGTGCGAACTAACGTTGTACCAACGCGATTAGGAATTGATGCAATTTCGATCTGGTGAGTTACTGTGTTGCCACTCAACGTATAAGTTCCAGCGTAAGCATTGAATGTTGTAAATGCTTGAGCAAGCTCTTCCACAGGTAAGGATTGCATCTGGGGAGTCAGCGGCGATCTGACCTCCTGACTCAGCAGTGTGCGGTCGCTCCTAGAAAACATCACCATCATGTGACCATCTGATGTGTAAGTGATGTAGCCAACCGGATGAGTTCCATACACGTCTGGAGTCACCGTTCCATCAGCGTAAATGGCAGTTGCAGAAATTAACTTCCAAATGCCAATTAGCAGATTGTTCTGGATTGATGGTGTAGACATAATGTGCAACCATTGCTTGATGATTCTCCGCTAGAGAGTAGCGGGTTTCAACACAAAATCAAACTCAGTCGTGTAAAACGGTTTACTTTGATTGTGTGCCTTGAGTTCGTCTATTGCTTCGTGCTTTTGCAATTGAACGATCGCCGATCGCACTGCAAAGGTTGTATCTGAATCCAGGTGAGGATCGCCAGCAATAAAAATTTGTGTTGTCAGTGGAGTGTACTCCGGAGCACTGAGTTTGAAATGGATGTGAGCCGCCCGCCAGGGATGCCGTCCCAAGAGTCCCAGCAACTCGCCACATGGACCACTGGTTGGCACTTTGTAACCTAGTGGCACGACGGTTTCAAACATATACTTTCCATTCTTGTTCGTTTTGAAACTTCCCCGAAAGTTCCCCAACGGCTGAGATGGATCTTGGATGTCATATAATCCTTGGGAATTGGGTTGCCAAACATCGATCGCGGCATTGGCAATCGGTTGACCGTTCACATCTAAAACACTGCCTGACAGGAAAAGCGTGTCGCCTTCTGGATCGATGCCTAAGCGATCGCCCATCTGCCGTCCTGGGGCATTCGGCACATACAAGGGGCCTTCTAAATTGCTTTCTGTACTGCGATGGGCATCGTGCAGCAATTCTACCAACTCTGAGATCCCTAGTAGATCCGTCAACATATGGATCTCTCCAGTGGGAATCTCTTGAGTGTGATGACTTGCCTGGTTGAGAAAATTACGTCCCTGCTGCAATTCTGATTCTGTCAGATTCACCTCACGCACAAAGTCATGCAAATGTCGAACCAAGCTCGTGTAAGTTTCATAGAGTCGCGGGTGAGATTTGCCGCGATCGCCATGATTAATGACGGTTTCAGTGATAGTGTCAAGTGTGATGTTCTGCACGATCGAACTCCTTTTTAGTTACGTGATTAATGATGGTTGTTTTACGGCGACCATCTTGACTTATAGTCTGTGTCCTAATCTAATTGGCTACAGCTATACCAGTGCAACTTTGCCTGCAAGTGTTGTCATCTCGCACTGTCGTTCGACTACTGCGCTACAAACCCACCATCGACCATCAACGTTTCACCTGTTATGAACGATGCCATGTCAGATGATAAAAACAGAACTGCATTGGCAACTTCAAGAGGTGTTCCAACTCGTCCGATCGGGTGAAGTCCTGCCATGTAAGCTTTGACTTCATCCTGTCCACCCGTAGCGGCTTCAATCATATCTGTTTCGATTACCGCTGGTGCAACAACATTGATGCGAATACCCGCTTTGGCATATTGAAGCGCAGCAGCTTTTGTTAAGCCTATTACCGCACTTTTACTCGCAGTGTAGAGGGGGAAGGTAGGAAATGCAACGACTCCATTCGCAGATGCCGTATTGACGATGGCACCACTTCCCTGTTTCAACATCTGAGCGATTTCATATTTCATCGACAACCAAATGCCTTTGACATTGACATTCATCGTGCGCTCGTATTCCGCTTCTGTTTGCTCGATTAATGAGGGATTTTCGCCGATAGTTCCGGCATTATTAAAGGCAATATCTTTAAGCATCATGATAGTTACCTCTTATTGTGAATGGGTATTGATGTTTGCTGGCTCCGACACTTAGTTGCGATCGATTAGTGCGTTTGAAGGCAAGTTCGGATCGAGTGCTTTTCGCGCGCTGTCAACGCCCATAACGGGTAACGTACCAGGATCGAGCAAACCGAGTTGAATCAAAACACTCGCCTGATCCCAGTAGATGTGTTCGTGGGATAGCTTATCGTCACGGAACTGAACGATCGTTACCACTGCTACTTCAACCCGTTTCCCGGTCGGAGCAATGCCAGGTAGCATCCAGTCCATTCGGATGGTATGAGTGAACTTAGCCATCATTTCATCGACAAGCCGATCGGTTCCGATCGTGCGTGAGATTGGTATCAGTTCCAGGTCTGGCGGCATCTGTGGAATGAAGTATTTGGAATAAAACTCGCGCAGTGCTGGTTTCCCTACTCCCCCAGTCATGACCGGAATGTGGTTAACATAAGCATCCTCAACCATCGTGGCGAGGGTATCGTCAGTATTGTGAGTTTCAAACTCGTGCCGCAAATGCTCTCCCCAAAGTGCTTGCAAAAACTCCTGGGCTGGTGTCAAGTTTGCGCTCGCCTTTCTATTTGCTTGTTCGTCTACAGTTTGTTTGTCGACCATGTTATATTCTCCTGGTTCTATCTATTTAGAATGTGTTCAGTTATAATGCTTAACTTCTTTCAGATTCTGACAATTATTTGTCAGATTCTTATCTAAATATTTCCGCTTTATACTGTTTCCGATTTGAGCGATCGCATGTCACTCCTTATTCCTGCTGAAGAAAGTCAAGTAATACGGGATTGACTCGATCGGCATGAGTCCAGTTGATGGCGTGCGGCTCGCCAGGAATGACCACAAGTTGACTATTTTCGATCGGTTTCGGGAGTCTTCCTGCGGTGGATTCAAGCGGCAAAATGCGATTTCCCTACAGGAACGCTCCGCGAACGGCATCGCCATGAACGACTAGGGTTGATATATCAATTATCGGGAAGCGGAATGAATTCAGTTTCACCAGGAACCGCCGGGAAGCGGCGGTCTTGCCAATCTTGTTTTGCCTGCTCGATCCGCTCTGAGCGGCTCGACACAAAGTTCCAGTACTTTGTGCGATCGCCCAATGGTGCCCCGCCAATAATCATTGCTTTTGCCTCAGCCTCTGCACGGATATCTACTGACTCATCCGGTGCTAAAACGGCTAGACGATATGGCTCTAAAGGCTTTCCATTTAAGAATAGGCCGGATGTAACGCTATAAACTGCCCTTTCTAAACCTTCTATTGGGGCTAGCTGAAATTGACTACCCTCCGTGAAAACGAGTGCTAGGTAAAGAGTATCAGAGTAGGTTATAACTGGCGATCGGTGAGACTGGTAGCTACCAGCGATTAAGGTCGCGCTGGTACCTGTTTGAATCCACCTCGGTAAATCGGTCGCCGGATAATGTGAAAAGCTGGGTTCGACTTCTTCAGCGGTTTCGGGGAGGGCAATCCAGGTCTGGATGCCGTGAAGAGTAGATTCTTTCTCTCTAGAGCTATCGGTCGATCGCTCAGAATGAACGATACCTTTGCCCGCTGTCATCCAGTTCACCTCGCCCGGAAAAATCTCTTGTACCGTACCTAGACTATCTCGATGCAGAAGGCTTCCTTCAAACAAATAGGTAACAGTCGCCAAATTGATGTGTGGATGGGGTCTAACATCGACACCTTTTCCAGCCGGGAAAATAGCTGGGCCTAAGTGGTCGAAGAAGATGAAAGGCCCAACCATTTTTAGGGTTTCACTCGGTAAGCTGCGCTGGATGCTAAACCCACCTAAGTCGTGCTTTTCGGGCACGATTAATTGCTGAATACTCATTTTTGTACGATCCATTCTTAGTTGACGTTGTGGACGAAGATACAATCTTAGTTCTGCTTCATACTCCTATGAATAACGCCTTAGTTTCTCATCCGATCTAACTTAAGTATAATCAATTCCAATCCTCGATTTCTTTCAGATTCTTATCCTGTTTTGTCAGATTCTTATGGAGTTAGCGAATCTGCTTTGGTGTGATGCCAGTAAGTCGCTTAAACTGTTGGGTCAGATGGCTTTGACTGGAAAAGCCCACTTGTAAGGCGATATCGGCGATTGTCAAATCCGTTTTTGACAGCATCGATTTGGCTCGTTCTACTCGCTGTTGAATCACATACTGATGCGGCGAAATTCCGGTTGCTTGTTTGAACGTACTAGCAAAGTAAGTCGGGCTAAGATTGATAACTTTTGCAAGTTCAGTCAGGGATAATTCTCGTTCGCGTAGCGTCGGCTCTGCTTGGTGGAACGCACGCTGAGGGAGCCTCAGCGCGATTCCATCCGCTGCCGAATCGAGATGGGCATAAATATAGTCGAGTACTTGTTGCAATTGGGTATGCGTTAAGCTTCTGTTCTTAGATTCAATGTTTGGCTTTGCAATTGTTAGCATCTTTTAAAAATTAGCAATTTATTTCGATAAAATAGGCGAAGGCTAGCAATCAAATTAGATAGCTTCACGCACTAACAAATAAGTCAGATATCGGGAGTAGGGATCGGGGGAAGTTAAGGACTTGCAGTAATAATGGCTGCTGTTAACTCCGTCGCGTTCCAGTATCTGGTATACCGATTTCCATTGATAAATAAAGCTGGAGCAGTCGTCACTCCACTCTGGATGCCACCTTCAATATCTTTGTCGATTCGATCGACATGAACTTGTTTACACAAGTCTTTGAGAAACTGAGGAATGTCAAGTCCTAAATCATTGGCGTACTCAATCAGATAACCATTCTCCAACCTTTGTTGATGGGCAAATAAAGTGTCGTGCATCGACCAAAACTGTCCTTGGGCAGCGGCGGCAACGGCTGCTTGGGCTGCCCGTCGAGCGTGAGGATGAATTTGTGCTTGCGGAAAATGACGGAAGATAAAGCATAAATAATCCTCTCCAAAAGAAGCACTAAGCTCTCGTTCGATCGCTTTAATCGGCTTGTAAACGTCCGCACTTCTGGAGTCTTGATAATCTCCATACATCACCAGCACGACCTTGGCACTCAGCACACCTTGCATCCAATCTTGGGTTGAAGGTGGGATAAATAAGGAACTCTGGCTACGATCGTCGTTCATTTTTCACGGGTACGATCGATCGTGGAACCTGGCAATTTACTTGCACGGGTTCATCGATCGCATAACTGGTTGCTATAAATTAAATATAGGCGATCGCCTTCGAGTCGTCGTCTATAGCGAGTTAACTCTTTTACAGTACAAATTGATAGAGTAACCCTGCCATCGCAAAGTAGAATACTAGCTATAACTTAAGTTAGAATCGGGCGCATCGATTCGTATTTAATTCCCCTTAAAAGGAGAGGCTTCATACCTCTTTTCTTAGTAAATACAATGCATAAAAGCAGTTCGTCTAGATTAAATTTAATCTAGACGAACTGCTCAATTTAACCGTTCAATTTATAGTTGAACTTTAATCGCTAGCAGTGCGACCAGATCGGCATGAGCTAACACCACATTGGGGTTGCGTTGAAACGCCGCATCATACTTCACGGGAAGCCTGCTCCTTCAAGCATTTCTACACTATTAATGATTCCAGTAACGGTTCGGAATTTGAGACTCATTTGGCAATCTCTTTTTGCGACCTCAGAACTTTGCGCCGCTCATGGCAGCCATGAATGCCATCGGGTTCCAGTATTCGCGGTAGGTGACGATTAGCCCGTTCTCGAACGTGACAAACGTGGCGTAGCTCATTTCATAGGGGTTGCCGTTAGCGATTACCCGACCTGAGACGCTCCATTCGGCAATGGCCATGCTGGGGTCATCGGTAGCGACGATCTTCAGCGTGGGAGTCCGCTGCACGTCGATGACGCTGGGATAGTTCTTCAAATACTCGTAGATAGCCGCGCGGCCAACCATCTTTCTGGACGCTGCGTCGGGCGCGAAGGGGAATTCGACGACGACGTTTTCGTCGCAGAGTTCAGCCCAGCCCTTAATATCTTTGGCTAGGAAAGTGTCCAGACTGCGCTTGAGCAATTGCGCTGCGGTCAGACCCTTGCCAGCCTCTTGGGTGTGTGCGGGTGCGGCGGTGGCGAGCGTGACATCGCTTGTGAGACGATCGCTCGGCAGCAGCACGGCATCGTTGGGATCGATCGTTGTGTCGATGGTATTGCTCATGGGTTTGTCTCCATATCTATCTGTATGAATTCAATATAAGCAATTGCTCTCCAGCCGTCGTCTATAGCGAGTTAACTCTTTTACAGTACAAATCGATCGAGTAACCATTCCATCGCAAAGTAGAAGACTAGCTATAACTTAAGTTAGAATCGGGCGCATCGATTCGTTTTTAATTTCCCTAAAAGTGGAGGCTACACACCTCTTTTCTTAGTAAATACAAGATATAAAAGCAGTTAGTCCAGATTAAATTTAATCTGGACTAACTGCTCGATGTTTATGCAAATAAGTTAGAATCCGAACTCGATCGCAAGTCAACAGAAATTCAAGCATTGGCTACCCCTGTAGAAGTGGGGTATGCTCCAGTGCATCCCGATCCCAACGTCCTAAATTTGCCGCTGCTTCATAGGTGCTTTGAAAAAAAGCAAGCATCATCGCATCTGGATCGCTAGCCTGTCTAACGGCTTCATAAGGCAGGACAAACTCTTGCATCTGGGAGCTGTAAAACGCTTCCTTGGGTGCGATCGAGTAATCCTGAAACCCCTCCGGCGCAGGGTAGGCATACGCATAAAAAACAGGGTCTACAACCGACCCGCCCCCCGGCCAGAAGCCACAACTACTGACTTCGTGCGAGTAAGCTTCCCGTGTGACCCAATCGGCCATATTTGGGACTCCCCCTGGATGCTCTGGCGCACGACGACCAGAAAAACGAGTCACCGCGAGATCGAAACTCCCCCAGAAGAAATGCACGGGACTGGATTTACCAATAAACCGGGAACGGAACAGGTTCATGACCCGATCGACTTGCACGAGAATTCGCCAGAATCGTTGTGCATAGTCCGGATCGTAAGCGGCGTGGCGATCGTCTTGGGCGAACGGGAGCGGTTCTGCTATTTCCTGCGGCATCGTCCAGATTCGGACTTCGATGCCCATTTCACTCAGTGCGGCCATGACAGTCTGATAAAAATCTGCAACGGAGCGAGGAACCAGTGCAATTTGTTTAGTCATGCCATCACTGGTATCAATTTGTAATTGATGTTCGATAAAATCAAAACTGATTTGAAAGGTGCGAGTTGCGTAAGGGATTGAAGCGGTTGTTAGTCCACGCGGTGTTACATAAAAGGTAGACTGCCACCAGTGATTGAGTTTAGGTGCTAGTGCCAATCAAATTTTGCCAATGATTTGTGTCCACAGATGGAGAGTTGTGTAGGTATCCTGCCACGCGGCAAGCGGCAAACTGGGCCAAATCATGTCAACGGAAGTACCTTGAGCAGAAACTACCATAAGAAGCCTCCATATGAGGAAAATATTGTGAAAAATGGGAAGAGAGTCTAGGCTTTGTTCTAAGTTGACTACCGATCGATACATCTCTACTTGCATAAACTCAATATAGGCGATCGCCTTCAAGCTGTCTTCTACAGCAAGTTAAATTTTTTACAGTACAAATCGATAGAGCAGCCATTCGATCGCAGAGTAGAAGGCTAGTTATAACTTAAGTTAGAATCCCAAGTCGATCGAAAGTCAACAGAAATTCAAGTATTGGCTACCCCTGTAGAAGTGGGTCGCTACAGGTAATCCATGCCCTCCAAGATCTTGATGCGGCGTTTACGAAGAGATTCTGGCAGATTTCGACGATCGCTCAAACATCCTTTGGGACTGGGTAGACAAGCGGCGATGGTTGGCTTATTGGTGGGTGTTATTTTAATGAGAAGACAGCCGATCGAGGTCTAGTCGATCGCTTTGTGTATATTCCTTGGCTGTCATATCATCCAGCGTTACCACTGAGCCATCTACAGCACTAAATCTTCCCGATGCGGGGAGTAGTTTCAGCCAACTATCCAGCCATTTATGCCATTCTCGATCTTGGAAGCGATCGTCTGTCTCGGCGCAGACAAACCAGAATATTAGTTCTACTGCTTCTGCATCCCAAGCGGGTGTGGCACTTACTCTGATTTCGCGTAAGGCGCGTAGAGCCTCGCCTTCATCAGTAGATTTCTCGTGCTTGTCCTGCATTCGCTTTTGCAGCTTGTGAGCGAGCCGATTAAAATCATCAGGAAAGGCAACTCGACTGCGTTTGCGCGATAATGCCTCTGCTAGATCGCGAGTATCTGCATCACTTTGGCATCCGGGTATTCTCTCCCATGCTGCTACCACAGCCTTTTCTACGGTCATTACTCGATCGAGATCTGCTACCAGAAAGAGATCGGCAACTCCCGCAATGTAGGCGTAGTTAGGTCGTTTTAGTTTTTTAATCTCTATCAAGTCTCCTTGAGACCATTTGCTCAAGGCTGAGTCTATTGCTAGAATCCCCGCATCAGGTTCATTGCTCGTCACTATTTATTTCGACTCCTCACGCTTTTTGCCGCTCTTGACTTACCTACCTCCCGATGGATGGAATCTTGGATAGCATCTACCAGATCCGCTGGATTGGGTGGTACTCGCGACATCTCTGCTGCGGTCGATAATTTACCTAATTTGGGTTTGGCGGGCGCATTACCAGCACCGAGCAGATATTTGACTCGCTCGAATTCACCTGCTGCAAGTAGTTCTAGATAGGATTTCCCGTCATCAGCAATGCCCATTAATAGACTGCGATTGCTACTGGCACTACCGCGAGAAATGTACTTCACCGAGTCCAAAGTTCGATTTAACTTTTCCTCATTAGCTGAAGACAGCGGCTCCCCACTAGCCCAGAAATGAACGCTCCGGCGCGAAACACCGAACAGAGTCGCAAGTTGCTCCCAAGTTAAACCACTCAACTTTCTAAGTTCGTTAATAGCTTGCTGTGTAGATTTTACGGGAAGTGCGGCTGTTTCGACTGCATGGACACCTCGATCGAATTCGGTCGAGTTGACATGAAATGCTGAGGCTTGGAATTTTTTCCAAATTTTCCCCATCAACGAAGTGACAGAAAGCTCTAATCCTTGATGAATTGAAGCGCGATTTTGCCAGAGGAAGACATTTTTAGCTGTTTGCTGCCCGATTGCACAAACATCTTCCGTCGTATTTACAAACGGATAGCATCTGCGTTGATACACTTGCTCGTGCTTGGAATAATCATGTATGGCAATGATGGATAACAAGACACTTTTTGGAATGGTTACTTCAATCTCTACACCGCTAGTTGTCATATTTAGAGCCGCTAAAAAATGACGTTTGTGTATTTCCGCCACCATTGCTGTGCTGCGATCGCTCGTAAAGATTGCCGAATCGATCCAATGACTCGTGCTTGAATTTAATCTACCCTCTACGGTAGACATTACTTGGGCTTGGTTCGTCAAGGTGCGATTAGTTGTTGTTTCTAGAAGAGTATTCATAATTCACCACCATAGCGTCGTAAAAATTCATCAGTTACCGCCCAGCGAAAGAATGTATAAATTCTCTCGGTAAAGCGCAGAGCCTGAGCCATGAGAGCTTCAAGGTTAAATACTTGAGGGTTTGTCGCAGATATGTCTAGATCGAGTATCCAGCTACGTTCGGAGACGGCTTCGATCGTGTAAGGATCGAAAGTGGCATTAGCAGGCATCACACCCCATCTAGCGGAGATTTGAGCTTCTGGCAATAAAAATAATGACTCGTGCAGCACTTGATGAACGTACTCCTGAAGATCGCTACAGCTAATCCCAGCCATTTCGGGTCGAATCAACTGCGATATGTCTTCCAGATTTTGACCAACAACCCGATCGATATAGCGCAAGCCCACTCGATCGATCTGTGACAAGTGAAAGTTGCTGTGAAGTTTGACCAGCAAATCTTCTAAACGTGCCAAGAAGTCGGTGCGACTGGTGTATTTAGTCGTCTCGATCGACACTGAACTGCTCGATAGCGAGATCCGCCACGTCCGATCTGTATTCCAAAAGCACCAAGTTGTCTGAATTGTCGGCGTTACAGAGGCCCCGTCAGTATTCAATATGAGGCTTTGCGTTTTCACAGGTTCGAGGGTCGGGTATTCTGCCCGAATTGACTCTTGAAAGGCACCAACAAACGCCTGTTGCTCGATCGACAGAATCGGCGGAAACCGTACCTGCGCGATCGCTCTCACCAAGGGCGCGTTTGTTAATGGCACCTCTGACGGTGGTGTGGCGATGAGTGGATTAGCATCAATCACTTTCGGCGTGCCTTTTGCGACTTTCGCAAACATGGTGTGGGACTGGAGCAGATGAGTATTTTTATCATGCCCTAATATACATATCTTATAACAGCAGTGTGAAATAAAGTGTGAAGTTATTCAGCACAAGCCATCTCACTGAAACTGTAGCACGATCGAGAACAGCTAGTGCCGATTGAATAGTATCGACTTCTTAAGTTTCAAATAATGACTCCCCACATCGATCGGCTACCCATTACCCTACATTCAGCATGTTCCTTTTTGAAATAAAGAGTTACACTCTAAATCCTATCTGTATAAGGACTCCAGCTTATGCAGTACTTTTGAACTGAAAATGATTGTTGACAAAGACACCCCCTTTATTGACAATATTCTTTACTTAGAGACTGTAATATCCTTAATGCTTGGTAATAATTATTTAAACGTGAATTTAACCTGCTGAATGTGGGATTAATACTAGCTTCGCCAACAGTAAGTTCAATTTTTTACAGTACAAATCGATAGAGTCGCCATGCGATCGCAAAGTAGAAGACTAGCTATAACTTAAGTTAGAATCCCAAGTCGATCGAAAGTACACTCTATAGAACCCAGTTGAGATCTTTGTAGGCGATTGTCTACCTAATGAGAGTTAGGCTGCTTGAGTTATTGGTAGAATCTTAATCAGCTTTGCTCACAATTCAGCATCAGAGACTATGCCATATCAAGCTTTGATGCCAGCCCAAATGAGATCGATCGCTGCTTGAATCTGTTGCTCGATCGCCTCTGCACTTAAAAGCTGCCGCGCCGGATCGAGATACTTCAGATTTTCATGAGCATTGAAGTAAAACGTACAAACACCCAAGATATTAATTGCTGTCAGAAATGGATCTAGCGATCGCACCACCCCTTCAGCCATGCCACGTTCTAAGATCGTTGTTATGCCCCAAAAACTTTTTTGCCAACCACTAGATTGCCCATATTGTCCCTGATTCTGAATTGCTTCATAAAACCACAGCATTCCTCGATGCGGGTACATTGCACCATATGTAATACCCGATCGAATAGATGCTTCGATCGCTTCTTGTATTGATAAAGAGTCTGAAACAAGTTGCTCGGATACGATATCTAATTCGCTACCAATGCGTTGCATTACCGCTTGATAGAGTCCTTCCTTACTCTTGAAGTAGTAGTAAATCATTGCTTTAACCACACCCGTCCGCGCCGCGATCTCATCAATTTTAGTGCCAGCTAACCCATAGCGGGCAAACTCTTCTTCTGCTGCATCCAAAATCTGTGCCTGAGTTGCCTCCGCATCGCGGGCTTGGCGGGGTTTTTTCGATTTTTGCCTTGAAGAATCTGAAGAACTCACTGAATAACCTTTTTCCTGCACCATAATTTTAACTGAAAGTTTGGTCAGTAGTTGACAAACTAGATGCGGCAAGAGATACTGACTATATATTCAGTCAGTTATGGAAATATCAGCTATGAATACCATTTTGCCCGGTGCGCCTTGGCTAATCGCCCATCGATCGATGCTAGGAATTAATAAACCTTACAAAGTGACACTCAACGGGCAAGATTACGTTCTGTGGCAGAACGATCGCGGCGAGGTATTTGGCTTAGATAATGTTTGTCCGCACATGCAGGCTCCGCTATCCAATGGTTGGATTTGCCAAGAGCGGGACACCATTACCTGCCCATTCCATGCCTTGGAATTTGACGGCGAAGGCAGGTTGCATCGAGAAGGTAAGCGAGATACACAGCCACTCTCGCGATCGCTCAAACTGACGGTAATTGGCGATTTTATTTGGACATACGATAATTGTGAGCCGCGAGTGCCTATTCCCGACATCGTTCAAAATATCGCTGCGGAATACGATTTTATCGGAATTGCGGGAGAAAAGACTATTCGATCGGATTTTTTGAGTACTTGGCTGATTAATTCCGATTTCAACCATCAAAATGGCACCCATCGAGAGTTATTTCAAATCGTCCAAAATCAAATGACTGAATTCGATAAAGATGGCTATTGGTATCAAGTGAAACAGGAGAGTACCAGAGCCAATAATTCACTTGGGGAAATTTTCAGTAATCCGGTGTTATTAACATTACCGAAAATTCTCAAAAGTACAGTGGAGTATTTTTTCCCTTCAGTTCTAGTACTCTACGCTGAATCAGGAATTGGGCCATTTGCTCAAGTCGTCGTGCAATATCCTCAGCAAAACGATCGAACCAAAATTTACGAGTTAATCTTTGGTAAGTTCAAGTTTGCAGGGATGAAGCCTCTATTTCGTCAATCCATGTTAAAAGCTATCGATGTGGTTGTCGAGCAAGATTCGATGGCGATCGAAACTCGTTATCCTTCCCAACTTGCTAAAATCAAACTTCCAAATGAAGAGGTGATGGCATATGCTGAGAAGCTCTACAAGGAATGGTAGTAGCGATGACCGCAACCTAAGCAATCGCTGCACCAGAACGATCGAAATGGTTAGTTATTGACAACAGCGATCTGCGTCCGTGTAGCGTCGGCTCTGCCGAATCATCAGCAAAGATCTCAAATGGGTTCTATAAACTGACAATGCCACGTTTAACGGCAACAATCACCGCTTGGGTGCGATCGCTCACATCTAACTTATTCAAAATCCGATTGACATGGGATTTAACCGTGCCTTCCCCGATACTCAAAGCCGCCGCAATCTCGGCATTGCTCATCCCCTGCGCCAGCGAGCGGAGTACTGCTAGTTCTCGTTCGCTCAATTCTGGATTGCTCATTCGCTGTACCAACTTTGCTCCCACATCGGGCGGAATATACTTCTGACCCCGATGAATGGTGCGAATGGCATTCAGCAGCTCGTCCGGTTCGGTTTCTTTCAACAGATATCCTTTTGCGCCTGCCTGCAATCCCCGATAAATATCTTCGTCACTATCATACGTGGTCAGGACAATAATCCGCGCAGATTTAGTAGTAGTACAAATTGCACCGATCGCAGTAACTCCCTCCACTTCTGGCATTCGCAGATCCATCAGCGTCACATCCGGTTGATGTTCCTCAAATAGCGCGATCGCCTGTTCTCCATTTTCGGCTTGGGCAATTACCTGCATATCTGGATCGCGATCGATAATCGTCGCTAATCCTTGCCGAAAAATGGCATGGTCGTCTGCAATCAGAACTCGAATGGTTGTGGCTTGGCTCATCGCGATCTACTCCCGATTGACGGTGACAATAATCTCTGTTCCTTGTCCGGGTTGACTTCTAATTGCCAGTTGTGCGCCGATGCGCTCTGCCCGTTCGCTCATGCCGAGTAAGCCGAAACCCTCAGAAGATGGAATACTCCCAACTCCAAAACCCCGTCCATTGTCTTTGACGCGCAAGCAAAATCGATCGCGATCGTATTTTAGCTCCACTCGAATTTCGTCAGCATTGGCGTGTCTGGTCGCATTGGTTAATGCTTCCTGCCCCATCCGCAGTAGGTTACTCTCGACTTCAGGAGGTAGAGCATACACCGCACCCTCGATCTCGTAATACAAAGTGGTATCCATTGCCGCAGCTCTAATCTGCGCGATGAGACGATGGAGAGCGTTCTGTAAACTGCCCTCCTCCAAAAGCTGAGGACGGAGCGCGACAACCGATCGCCGCGCTTCAACCAGTCCAGTTCGTGCCAATTCTGCGATTAGGTCTAGGTGTGCCTGAGTTGCTTCTACATCGTCCGTTAGCACCTGCTTGGCCGCTCCCACCTGAGCCAGAATGCCTGTAAACGCCTGAGCGAGCGTGTCGTGAATCTCGCGGGCCATGCGGTTGCGCTCTTCCAAAATTGAAGCTGCTTCAGCCCGTTTGCGATCGTCGATATCCGTCACAACTCCCAACGCTCGGATGGGTTCGCCGAATTCATTCCAGGCAACAACGTTGCCAACAGCGAGAATCCATTTCCACTGACCATCCTGGGTACGATGGCGATACTCTGCTCGATAGCTGGGGATTTCTCCAGTAATACAAGCATAGTAAACTGCAAGCACCGATTCCCTGTCGTCAGGATGCAAACTCTCAATCCACTTAGATTTGGTCACTTGATATGTTGCTGGATCGTAGCCCAGCATTAAAGCGTATTCTGGGTTAATCGCGACTTCTTCAGTTTTGATATTGAGATCGTAGAGTCCTTGATTTGCAGCGGTTAATGCTAAGCGTAGTCGTTCTTCACTCATTTGTAGAGCAGCTTCTGCTTGCTTGCGATCGCTAATATCTGCGATCGTTCCTTCAATGTAGTCATCGGTGGCATTCAGATAAGAAGAGAAAAGTACCCAAAACACTGTCCCATCTCGTTTTCGCATCTGTACTTCAAAGCTTCGCAGTTCTCGATCGCGCTTCATCAACTCAATGGCGTGTTGGCGAACGTTGGGATTTACATAATAGCCTGTGGTGTGTTCCAGCCCAACGATCTCTTCTGGCGAATCAAAGCCAAGCAGCTCGGCAAAGCATTGATTGGCTTTGAGAATTAATCCATCACAGGTACGAGTTCGGTAGATGCCAACCTGCGAGTTTTCAAAGATGGTTCGGAACGTAGTTTCGCTGCGTTGTAGTGCCTCTTCTGCTTGTTTCCGCTGGGTGGTGTCATTGCCCACCGATAAGATTTCAACGACCTCTCCCCGCTCATTAAAGATGGCTTGATTCGACCACTCCATCCAAACTCGCCGACCGTCTCGACACAGGTTTTCACCCTCGGCTTGCGGATACGCTTGAGGATTACGAAGTAAATCGTGGACAAAGGGTCTCATATCGCGTCCAGAGAGTTCGGCTTCTGGAATGATGGTTTCAAATACGGTTCGCCCTAAAATCTCATGTTCCTCATAACCTAGGAGTTTGACCCCATAATCGTTGATGTATCGAATCCGTCCTTGCGGATCGTAGCGAAGGATGACGGAATTCGCGGTTTGGAGCAGGTTGCGATAATTCGCTTCACTTTGCCGGAATGCTGCTTCTGCCTGTTTGTGATCGCTAATATCCGCAAGTACGCCTTCGATGTAGTCATCACCTGCATTCAGGTAAGAAGAGAAAAGTCCCCAAAACACTGTCCCATCTCGTTTTCGCATCTGTACTTCATAGCTTCGCACTTCTCGATCGCGCATCAGCGACTCAAGGAATTGTTTGCGCTCGCTGGGATTGACATAATAGTCTGCGGTGCGTTCGAGTCCAATCATCTCCTCTGGTGAGTCAAAGCCATACAGATTGGCAAAGCGTTGATTGGCATCAAGAATTAATCCATCACAAATGCGGACTCGGAAGATGCCGACCTGCGAGTTTTCAAAGATATTGCGGAACTTGGTTTCACTGCGTTGTAATGCCGCTTCGGTTTGTTGCCGTTCGGCGATCTCCTGCTGTAAAGCTTGAGTTTGCTCTTCTACTTTCCTTTCTAGTGTTTCGGTGTAGTTTGTTAACTGCTCGTATAACCGAGCGTTCTCTAGTGAAATCGCTGCCTGAGCGATCGATAGTTTGAGAGCTTGTAAGCGATCGTGGGTAAACACTCCAGTACTGAGATCGTGCTCCAGATAAAGGATGCCGATCGTCTGACTTTGCATGAGAATTGGCAGACAAAGGAGCGATCGCGTTTGCTGGTGTTGAATATAAGGATCGGTCGAAAAAGGCGATTTGCTGACTGCATCATCAAACACCAGCGTTTCAGATGTGCGTGCTACCGAGTGAATGACGGAGACAGGAATCGTTGCACAGTCAACAAGAGCGATCTTTTCCAGGTCGCACTGTCTACTCCCACTGCATTGAGCCACCACAATGAGTCGATCGTCTTCCAGGAGAATCAGAGTGCCAGTTTCGGCTCCGGCAGTTTCGATCGCTACCTGCATCAACATGGCAATTAATCGATCGAAATGGATCATCGAACGCTCTCCCAACGAAAGACTCTCAGCCATCTCCCAAATTATATCGCTTGCTAAACTCCAGAGACTTGTGACATCTTTTCCTGTGACATGTGTATTTCTCCTTCGACTTGGTTCGATGTGTTTTCCCGATCGAGTTTGGGGATTAAAAATTCGATCGCAGATCGTTCGAGCGGTAAAACCGATTCATATCGCGGTCGATCGCTACTCGATCGCAACGTGTCGCACTGTCGATCGACTACTGCGCTACATACCCACCATCTACCATCAATGTTTCACCTGTTACGAACGAGTGAAATTGCTTTAGAAAAAAGCTCAGACAAATCTTGCCAGCAAAAGGTTAAGAGCAAAGGAAAAAGCATGAACGCTGACATGGGATAACATCGCCGCCTCAAGCGAGTATTGCCAAAAGAGCCAACCAAAAGCAATGCCAGCAATGCCATTGAGTAATATCGCTCGGATAACCACAAGTGGAGTGAGTGGAACGATCGCGGCAGTCGCGGGCAGGTGTAAAAGTCCAAATACCAGTGCTGCTAGCACGATCGCACCTTGGTATATTCCTTTGCTTGGCAACGTAATGCCTTGTTTTAAGACCTTCCATCCGATCCAAACAAGCAGCGACATTAAGCCCCAGCGCAACAGAATTTCCTCAGTAATGCCGCCATAAAGCATTGCTGTCAGCGAACTCAGCCAATTCGGTTCTGTGCGATTGGATGCTTGTAGTGCTTCAGGGAGAGCAGGTTTCATCAACCGATCGATCGACAGAATAACGATCGTCGTCGCTGCACCTAAACCCAAGCTCCATTTCATCTCGATGACAGAAAATGGAATCTTGGGGGTATGAAGCACCCAGTAGTCAATTAAATGGGAGTGTAATCCAACGCGATATGCACAGCCAATTCCAATCGAAATGCCGATCGCTAGTAGAACTGTAAGCTGTAGTCCTTGCAGCAGCATTAAAACCCACAGTGGCGGAACTTTTGCCAGCATTTCTGGAGACAGTTTCGCCAACTGTCGATCGACTAATGGAGCCGACGTAATTGTAAGCATCGCAATTCCCGCAATACCCAACCCAAATAGAATCCCAAATTGTTTCAAAACTGCCATCGATCGATCTCCAGGTGTTGGCAACTCATCGTTGAAACGGCTCTATCCTAGAACTAGGGTTCGATAACCCTGCCGCTCCAGTCGGTTGGCAGCACGTCGAGCCTCGCGACGATTGTAGTGGACACTTTGATAAATCCATCGGCGATTGTCACTACTGCGGTAATAAACCACAAATGGCCGACTGCGCCGATCGTCACCATACTCGTAGTCACGATCCTGGTCATCGCGATATCGATCTCGATCGTACTGGGCGATTTTGTCTGAATCTAGTGCCTGTGCTGTAAAGGGCATAGTTACTAAGAGTCCCGTACCCACCAGTGTTAGCAAAATTATCTTTTTCATGAGATTAGTTTGAAGGTGTAAAACTTGGATTCGAGCGATCGTCATGTCTGTGATTCTCCTTAATTGGTTTAATCTGCTGATTCAGGCGCACATTGTTTGAGTTGTCATGTATTTTCATCTAAAAAAGTTGCTAGTCCCGTCCTGCCACAATAATCTTTTCAGCTAAACCAACAGGGTTAGAAAACATCACCTCATGGCTACCGGGCATTTGCACGAACCGAAATTGCCCCAAGCGGCTAGACATGTGGGGATGCCATCCCCACTCGCCTTGAGGCAAAACGTTGTCTTCTGTGCAGTAGAGGTAACTTTTAGGAATCGATAGCGAGTAAAACCGCTTCAAGTCCAACTTGTCAATCCACGGTTGATACGGTTCGGGCGATAATTGTGCGTAACTGGATTTAGCCAAGTCGAGGTCAGCATCGTTGATAAACGCTTCTTGCCAAATCTCAAAAGGTAGCATCACCGTCCGATCGTTTGATTCTCTAATTAGCTCGTCGAGTAATGCTTGAAGATGCGGTGGAAAGTTATCTCTAATGCTCTCTCCATCATTGAGAACAAAGGCATCGAAGAAGATGAGCCGTCGAATGCGATCGCCAATTGCTTCAGCAACTTTTGCGATAATTGTGCCACCGAAACTATGCCCTAACAAAACGATATCTGTTAAGTCTTTGCTAACAATGTAATCGACGATCGATTGCGTACATCGATGGTGGTTGACGTTTTTATCCACACCTTTCCCATGACCCGCGATCGTGGGAGCAAAAGCCTGATGCCCTTTTGCTTCTAAATGGTTGATGACTGCAATCCATGCAGAACCATCATGCCACGAGCCATGAATTAAGACAAAAGTTGACATATAATTCCCTCAAATATGACCTGAAAATTCAGCACGGTTGTGTTCTCTTGAACCGGATCTATTCACTGTGAGTCCACGCTCGCCGATCGAAATTTAATTCGCTTTGTCAGATTCTGATGATGAAGAGCGAGTCCGGTTTGGGATCGTCCGATTCAGACATTAATGTTCGGAATTAACTTGCCATGTAATCGCAATGACTTCTGCAAATATTAAGACAACTAATAGCCGCGAAAACGCTCCTAAAATGGCTGCCATCGTCCAGTTCTGACTCTGAACCTCCCAGATCGACACCACAATATTCACTCCGATTACCAACCAAGGTAGAATTACCGCTGAATTCTGTCGGCGATAGATGCGCAGCGTCGCCTCACGCCAGAATGGGAAGGTACTCAGGAAACAAACGAAGTAGGATGCTCCGGCAGTGACGAGTAAGCTGGTTTGCAGACTCGAAGGCAGGTTCGGGTATCCCAGACCGATCGCCATCAGACAAACTCCCAGCGCGAGATACAGGAAAGTAAACAAGGTAAATCGTTTCATTCTTGCTCCTTGAAATGGAAAACCTTCTAGATTGAAAGACCCTCAGCATCAAATCGAACTCCGAACCTTCACATCAGCCCATGCCAGCGGCTACCATCACCGGAATTGTGGGCAGGTTAAACACGACGTGAACGACAACGGCAGGCCAGATCGAGCCGCTGCGACGGAAGACCTCGGCAGTAGCCAAACCAGCTACTACGGCTGCGGGAAAGATGATGTTGATGCCGTGGGCGAGGGCGAAGATGAGGGTGCTGCCCACGACCCCAACGAAGGAGCCGTAGCGCAGGAGCGCGTTGGTGACGACACCCCGAAAGAGCAGCTCCTCACCGAGGGGCGTGAGGATGCCGATGAAAAACGTGGCTAAAACTAGAGACAGTAACCCGCCGCCCCCGCCCTGGGCGTAAACACCCTGGACGTTGTTGGCATTTCCGGTAATCTGAATCCAGGCCAGAATCGCCACTCCCTTAATTACGAAGGCGACCAGTCCGACTCCGACCCC
>NZ_PVWO01000202.1 GCF_003003845.1 Chamaesiphon polymorphus CCALA 037
CCCAACTATAAAAACTAACTACTAAAAATGACACTAACAGTAAGAGTAATTGCCCCAGATAAGACGGTTTGGGATGGCACGGCAGATGAAGTAATTTTACCGAGTATCACTGGTCAATTAGGAATTTTGACTGGTCACGCAGCTTTATTGACGGCTTTGGATACTGCGGTAATGCGCGTTAGAGCGAGCAAAGATAAATGGACGCCAATCGCTTTGATGGGTGGATTTGCAGAAGTTGATAATAATGAAGTTACCGTGTTAGTTAACGGTGCAGAATTAGGCGAAAAAATCGATCGCGAACAAGCACAAAAAGAATTTACTGAAGCCGAACAGAAATTAGAAAACGTTTCATCAGACAATCGTCAAGAGCAAATTCAATCGACACAAGCTTTTAAACGTGCCAGAGCCAGACTGCAAGCTGCTGGTGGTTAGAGCGCGCTAGAGTCGATTTTATTTAAGAGAGAGACTCTGCCAAAGAGATTGCTAAGTTCGAGATTAAATTGCCAAATAAACCCACTTAATTTTATTAATTAAGTGGGTCTTGTTGTTATAAGATTGTGAAAGCGTCAGAATTGAATGAGGTAGGCACGATCGATGACTCGGATATTCCGCAAATTAACAGCAATACTTACTCAAGACGAAGAATTTTTAAGAGCGGTCAAATCGATCGAACGTATTGTTTCCAAGCTCCTATCGATCGGGATGATTCTTGTCACCTTTATCGCGATCGCCCATTTAGGTTACGCGCTGATTGAAAAATTAATATTGACAGTCGAGCGACCGAATAACGATAGCTTTAACACTACCTTATTTGAGTTATTTGGCTTATTTCTTAACGTTTTAATCGCGCTAGAAATCCTCGAAAATATTACTGCATACCTCCGCAAACATGTAATTCAATTAGAATTGGTGATCGTGACTTCACTAATTGCCGTGTCTCGAAAAATTATCATTCTCGATCTGGAAAAGAAAAGTAGTAGCGATTTAATTGCCCTCGCCGTCGCTGTATTTTCACTATCGCTCGGTTATGCGATCGTCCATCAAGCTAATCGCAATAATTAGCTGGACTTAAAGTTTTAATGCCAGATGCAAAATTACTTAGTTTCCAGATTAGTTGGTTCAGAATGACGCGTACCACCAGGGACGAGCCGTTGAGGACTGCCCAATCCTGGTGGAATCCGATAAACGCGCGGACGATTGCGAATAGTCGGAGCACTTTCCTCAATATTGGGAACGATTGGGGGTGGACTTTGTCGCTGGCGAATGCTACCAGGAGCATTTTCTTGAGTAGGAGTAGTAACACCATTATTTTGCGTTGGCGATCCCGGATTTACGCCTTTAGCACCGACGAGATTGGCACGCTCTACCGAAGAACCATTGAGAGTCGCACCTGTAAAATCTGCTAGTGCCAGATTGGCTCCAGCTAGATCGGTCTTGTTGAGAATCGCACTCCTAAAATCGGTATTGACCAAATTAGCATAGGATAAATCTGTCCGCGTGAGATTGGTATTGGCAAAATTCACATCGATGAGGCTGGCGGCTTGTAATACCGCACCAGTGAGATTGGTTCTAGTCAGGTTCGCTCCGGTGAGATTGGCACCGCCTAGTTTAGCACTGGAGAGATTTGCGCCTGACAGATTTGCGCCGACGAGGGTTGCGGCTTGAAGATCGGCATTAGCTAACTGTTTGCGACTGAGATCGGCACCACTAAGATCGCAACCGATACATTTATTGGTCGCAATTAGCTTTTTGAGATCTGCTGGATTATAGGCAAGAGCGGCGGGATCGACACCGATGAGGAGGATCGCCCAGCCAAAGGATAAACAGCGGTTCATTGCGGTCATGATGTAATATCGCTCGATTCTTCACTAACTGAAGCTATAAATCACCTGAAGTTCCAATTGCGAGTTTAAAGTCGATGGAATTTGGGATTTAGCATAAGTCTGACGATCGAGGTGCATTTGCAAGCCAGTCAGCGGATCCGGCCCATTTGCTACTAAAAATTCTAACCGATTGACTTGGGGGAGCGTTGCAATTTCGTCTAAAATCGAGCAGATCGCGCGCACGTAGGGATGATTGCGATCGCGATACCAACCTTCGATCGCCAGATTGGCTTGGTCGAAGCCCAGATGAAAAGTTAGCGAAGGATTGCCAAATAAAGCGGTACCAACGGGTCTAGCTTCTTCTTTGAGCAGAAGATTGTGAGTTTGAGCTAGATGACGGAGTTTATCTAATCGATCGTATCGTGCGGTCACCTCTAATGGTTCTTCGTTCCAGGTAATCCCGACGGTAACTAGATAGGTTTGCAGCAACATGTGGCCGAGTTTCTCGGCTTTGGTAGCGAGATAATCGTTGTTGTAGTCGTTAGCTTCGATCAACAATGGTACCCGATCGACCATTTCGAGGCCATAACCTTTGAGTCCGGCAATTTTGCGCGGGTTGTTGGTGATTAAGCGAATTTTGCTGATGCCCAAATCGTTTAATACTTGCGCGCCGACCCCATAATTGCGGAGATCTGCGGGAAAGCCGAGGCGATTGTTGGCTTCGACGGTATCTAGTCCCAGATCTTGGAGTGAGTAAGCTTTGAGTTTGTTAATTAGGCCAATCCCACGGCCTTCCTGACGCAGATAAACAACCACACCTTCACCTGCATTCTCAATCATCTTTAAGGCGGCTTGGAGCTGCATCCGGCAGTCGCAGCGCAGCGAACCGAGGGCATCCCCCGTCAGACATTCCGAGTGCATCCGCACCATCACGGGTTTGTCGATAAAGTTGGCCGGATCGCCCTTGACGATCGCGACGGTTTCGGTGGCGTCTAACAGATTGCGATAGCCATAGATCTGAAACTGGCCGAATTGGCTGGGGAGCTTGGTAATGGCCTCGCGATGGACGAATCTGTCGTGTTTGAGCCGATAACTAATTAGATCGGCAATGCTAATAATTTTGAGATCGTGGGCGCGCGCGTAGGCAATCAGATCGGGGAGACGCGCCATCGAGCCATCGGGATTCTGAATCTCACAAATGACGCCTGCGGGAGCCAAACCTGCCAGTCTGGCTAAATCTACGGCGGCTTCGGTATGTCCGGCACGTTTGAGCACGCCACCCTCTTGGGCGCGTAAGGGGAAAATGTGACCCGGACGCCGCAGATCTTCGGGTCGAGTATTGGGATCGATCGCGAGCTGAATCGTGCGGGTGCGATCTTCGGCAGAAATCCCGGTAGTCACGCCCAATCGATAACTGGCATCGATACTGACCGTAAACGCGGTTTGATTGGGGTCGGTATTATTGGTCACCATCAAGGGTAGATCCAATCGATCCAATTGGCTGCCCATCATCGCCAGACAAATTAAGCCTCTAGCATTAACCGCCATAAAATTGATCCGATCGGCAGTAATCGTTTGTGCCGCACAGATCAGGTCGCCCTCATTTTCCCGATTTTCATCATCTACCACCACGACCATTTTGCCCGCTGCAAAGTCCGATAGGGCGGTGGCAATCGTGTCAAACTCAAAATTAGCAGGGTCAGTAGAAGAAGTTGCTATCACAGATCGGTAAAATGTTGCTAAACTATATAGTCCATTAAAGCGAGTCGAAAACCCCAAGCGACGATCGTCGATGCAGAGAAAGTCTCCACATTGCGGTACGATCTAACTCAAAATTAGTTTTGAGTTTTGGGTCGAACTAGTTGGTATTTCCCACCAGAAATATGGCGATCGCTTTCTTATTATATAGGTCATAACATTCATGAGCGAGCAGATCGAACGTCTTCAAGTTGGGATCGTGGGTGCTTCAGGTTATGGGGGCGTCCAGTTGGTGCGCTTATTGCAAGATCATCCCGCGATCGAGATTGCCTATTTAGGCGGCGATAGTAGCGCGGGTAAAAATTTTGCCGATCTCTATCCCCATCTGGCTCACGTTGTCAATTTACCGATCGAACCGATCGATGTAGTCACGATCGCCAGCCGCTGTCAGGTAGTCTTTCTCGCTCTTCCCAATGGTTTGGCCTGCGAGTTGGCACCGCAACTATTGGCCAAAGGCTGTAGCATCCTCGATTTATCCGCAGATTATCGGTTTTCCGATTTGGATATCTATTCGCAATGGTACAAGATCCCGCGCACCGATCGCGAGACGGCGGCGATGGCCGTCTATGGCTTGCCCGAGTTGTATCGAGCCAAGCTTGCCAATGCCAAAATCGTCGGTTGTCCGGGCTGTTATCCCACTGCTAGTTTGCTAGCTCTATCCCCCTTGCTCAAACAAGGTTTGATCGATACCAATACTGCTATTATCGATGCCAAATCTGGTACCTCTGGCGGCGGCAGACAGGCCAAAACGCATCTGTTGCTAGCTGAAGCCGATAATAATTTCACGGCCTACAGTGTAGCTGGACACCGCCATACGCCAGAAATCGAGCAGATTTGTAGCGATCTGGCCTCTCACGAGGTCAAAGTTCAATTTACACCACATTTGATTCCGATGGTGCGGGGCATTCTTAGTACTGTCTATGCCACGATTCGCGACCCCGGTTTGGTAACTGAAGACTTAATTGTCATTTACAAAGCTTTTTACCGCTCCTCCCCATTTGTCAGAATTTTAGATGGCGGCGTTTACCCCCAGACAAAGTGGGCAGCAGGCACCAATCTTTGCTACATTGGCGTCGAAGTCGATCCGCGTACCGGACGAGTCATTGTCATGTCGGCGATCGATAATTTAATTAAAGGTCAAGCCGGACAAGCGATTCAGTGTCTGAACGCAATGATGGGTTGGGACGAAACGCTCGGATTGCCCCAAATGAGTTTTTATCCCTAACAGTGGCCGATCCCAATGCCAAATCTCCAGCCAACACAACTAAAATTTGAGGAGTAAAATAGCTATACAGTTTGATGTTCCGATTATTGCTGTCACTGCTTTAGCCATTGAAGGCGATCGCAAAAATGTCTCAATGCTGGAACAACTGACGATCTGACTAATCCAGTCGAACCCAAGCACTCAGCGATCGCTATTTAACAATTTGTAGGTATAAGGTAAGTAACATGGCAGCGACTAACGATCGTACAATTATGGTCGTCGATGACGAAAGAGCTAATTTTGAAGTAATTGAAATACTGCTGACGATCGACAACTACGACCTGCATTATATTAGTAGCGGCGAAGAAGTATTTGCAGCTATAGACAGGATCGATCCAGATGTAATTTTGCTAGATTTAATGATGCCAGGAATGGATGGTTTAGCAGTATGTCAGCGGTTGCGATTGATGCGAAAATGGCGATCGATTCCAATTATTATGGTAACAGCGGCTGCTGGTAAATCAATTTTAGCTTCTTGTTTGGATGCGGGTGCAGACGATTTTATTAATAAACCAGTCGATGGTCTCGAACTCAGAGCTAGGGTCAAATCGATGGTGCGCACTAAAAAGCAATTCGATCGGATCGAATCTTTATCAAAACTTCAGCAAAATAATATTGCTTCATTAGAAAATAATCTTGGTGAATTAGTCGGCGATCTAGCGATCGGCTTTGTGACTGAATTAAGTACGCCGTTGACGAGTATTCAAGAGCAACTTGACGAACTAAGTACGAACTTAGATCATTTTAGTAAAAATCAAATTCGTTATTTAGTAGAATTAGCAAGTAGATCGGCAAGTAACATTCAAAAAACGACATATAAATTTTGGACGTATCTAGATTTTGCCGCTGAGAAAAAGCAATTATATACCGATGAGGTCTGTAATATTAAAGAGGTTATCGAGCCGATCTCAATCGTTCAAGCTCAGTGGATAAATCGAGAAAATGACTTAGTTATCGATATCCATCCCGCAACGGTGGCAGTAACGGTGAAGCATTGCGAGTTAATTATCAAAGAATTATTAGATAATACTTTTAAGTTTTCCGATGTGGGGACGAAGATCGAGATTTGCGGTCGGATCGTTGGTAAATCTTTTCATTTTTGGATCGGAGATCGTCGATCGGATTATCCGATCGATCGACCGATTTCTAACTCGAATATCGAAGAACAAGAGCTAGGACTGGGTTTGAAAGTGGTCAAGAAAATAGTGGGCATTTACGATGGTTGTTTTGCGATCGATATCAACGAACGCAATGAGACGATCGTCTATCTTACACTGCCATTGGGCACAGCAGAGGGTCAAAAGTAAACTGGCATCATCGCGCATAGCTAAATTTTAAAGGAGCGAGTGTGACAAGTTAGGGAAGTGCTTGATGCTAACAGCATCCACTTCGACGATTTGAGTCATAACCCCTCGGCTAATTTTGAGGATCTGGGACTGAGTTAATGTCATTGAGATCGAACCCGATCTAGAATAGTTAGTTCATCGGTAATCCTTAGCCTTCGCTCCTATGACTGCACTCACAGCTAACTTAATTGAAATTTTCTCAGCGATTCAAGGTGAGGGCATCAATGTGGGGACGCGCCAGATCTTTGTTCGGTTTGGGGGGTGCGATTTGCGCTGTCATTACTGCGATAGCCAACATACTTGGCAAAAGCAACCGACTTGCGAGATCGAGCAGACGCCTGGAGCGCGAGATTTTGTTACTCATGATAACCCGATCGAGATGTCGCAATTATTAGAGTGGGTCGATCGCCAAAATCAGCCGCAGCTCCACGATAGTATCAGCATCACTGGCGGCGAGCCGCTATTACACGCGCCATTTCTAGCACAATTTTTGCCTCGGGTTAAGGAATTGACGCATTTACCCATCTACCTCGAAACAGGCGGACATCGTCCCAGTCAGCTCGCGCAGGTGCTACCTTATCTAGATTTGGTAGGGATGGATATTAAATTACCGAGCGTTAGCGGTGAAACTCATTGGGAAAAACATGCAGAATTTTTACGATCGTGTCGAGATGCTGGCGTAGATGTATTTGTCAAAATCATTATTTCTCAAACCACTAACCCCGACGAGCTAAGACAATCTGCGCGGCTGGTTGCAGAGGTAAACGATAAAACTATCATCTTTTTACAACCGATGACTGCTTTAGCCCAACCGCATACAAATCCTAATCTTACAGCTCCGAAACCAGAACAAGTATTAGCTTGGCAAGCTTTAATGAAGGAGTATTTACCCCATATTCGCGTAATTCCCCAAACACATAAAATGATTGGGCAATTGTAAGAGACATCCCCGACTTCTTGAAGAAGTCGGGGATATATTAGTAACTTTCAACTTTCTATCGATCGCGAAAACCACCAGCATATTTGATATCGCACATGATGCGATATTTGCGGTGATAGCCACATGCCACGCCAGTTACTCGAAACTGAGGTTGAAAGATATTGGTGCGATGACCGCGATCGGGTACGCCATCATCGACAATGAGATCGCGGACGACAGCTTGAGCGGTATCTGGCCCGTAGGCAATATTTTCACCGACGATCGTCTGCCAAGTACCGTAGCGTTCGACGCGTTGAGCCGGAGTGCTCCCATCGCTAGCGTAATGACCTGTCAGGCCGCGATGGCCTTGGTCGCGGACGAGATCGCGTGCGGCGAGGGTCAGACCGCGTGAGGGTTTTAAGATGGGTACTGGACGAGTTTTCTGGAGGAAGCGGATCGCTTCGTCGATCGCGGGAGTGCCTTCTTGAGTCTGGAGAAAGAGTCGATCGCTTAATTTTGCTCTTGTGCCGCTGAATTTTCGCCGCCAACTGACGAGCACCTTTTGATACGCGGGGGGATTGCGGCGAGCGCGATTCATTTCGGTAATAATGCCTTGCTCTACTTTTGATAAACCGATCGAGCTACGAGGATTGAGTGCGATCGAGACCGTCCTGGTCGCGGTGGCGGTTGGGGTTGGCACAGGCGATCGATCTAAGTTCCACTCTAACGTCGATGATAGAGCAAGCTTAATTCGATCGAGTGCCGTGAGTAGGAATCGGCTGTCTGTTGGTACTAAAAATATTGACGTTGTTGTGGCAATAAAAATCCAGACTTTATTCACGGTTAATTCTATCTAATCGCGATTGCTATGCAATAGATACCATATTTATGTCACAAAATTAAATAAAAACTGTGCTTCTCTAGAGATAGTTGAAAGATTTGTGTACAATGCGATCGCCGATCGGTGTGGATATTGTGTCGGCTCGATCGATGTTTAATCAGCTAACAGTGAGCAAATCTTTATGAATCAATTAATTGGGATGCTGGCAAATCAACTAGGCGGCCCCGTCATCGAACAACTTGGCCAACGAATCGGGGCAGACCAAGGTACGACTCAATCGGCAGTCTCTATGGCAGTGCCGATGCTGCTATCGGTGATGGGTAACCAAGCGGCTACTCCAGATGGCGCAGATGCGATCCATCAAGCCACTCAAGAAAATGATGGCTCGATTTTGGATAATGTGATGGAGTATGTGGGCAATGAAGGTGCGGCCAATATGGGTAGTTCTTTGCTCGGTCAAGTTTTGGGCGGTGGTGCTCAAAATACCATGGCAGAGACGATCGGACAACGGACAGGTATGGATAGTGGTGCTGCGGCTCAATTAATCGGGATGCTCGCGCCGCTAGTAATGGGTGCATTGAGCAAATCCAGCCAGGAACAGGGTGGTTTAGATCGCGATGGCATTGCCCAAATTTTGGGTTCTTTTACGGGGAACAACGACCTGCTAGGCATGGCAGCTAAGGCGATCGATGCCGACGGCGATGGTAATATTGCCGAAGATATTGGGAATATTATCGGTAAGATGTTTTAGTAAACGAATGGTGGCTAGTTAAGACATGACAGCTAGAAATGTTTAGGTAACTTCATATTTCTAGATTAATTAGTCACCAGTCATTAATCTGATACAATTAACTGCTGTTTGGGGCTGTAGCTCAGTAGGATAGAGCGATCGCCTCCTAAGCGATAGGCCGTGGGTTCGATTCCCGCCAGTCCCGTCCGTTGCCTGCTTTGAGAAATTATGGTAACTTGACCCTAGCAAATGTTAGGCTCGATCTAGTTATTTAATTTGTCCTCTCCAAGCTCATTGCAGCATGGCGCATAATCAAATCCTCCCCCGATCCCGTCCATCTACCGTCCACAAGCAACGTCGCCGTCGCTGGCGATTGTGGAAGTTTATCTTACCAATTTCACCATTATTATTGCCGATCGCCTGGATGGGCTATCGAGAATTAGAGAATACTTGGATTCAACCTCAAGCAATTTTTGTCTTGGGTGGTGAAGAAGAACGCGAGCTGTTTGCCGCAAAATTTGCCCACGAACATCCCAATTTACCCGTGTGGATTTCTGGCGGCGCACCTCAAGGCTATGCCAAAAAAGTTTTTAAAAAGGCTGGCGTCTCGACCGACAATTTACATCTAGATTATCGCGCGATCGACACGGTAACCAATTTTACAACGCTAGTCGATCGCTTTGAATCTAAAGGCATTACTAGCGTATATCTGGTGACTTCTGACGACCATATGCAGCGCGCGCGCGCTATCGGCGAGATCGTCTTTGGCAGTCGAGGAATCAAAGTTAAGCCTGTCACTTTTACCAGCGGTAGACCTTCAGAACCAATCCAGAAGACCGTTCGCGATAGCTTTCGATCGCTCATCTGGCTGACTACTGGCTTTAGTGGCGGCAAGTAATAAGGGATGGGGAGACTGGGAGACTGGGAGAATAGGGGTTTATTACTTCTTACTCCTTACTCCTTACTCCTTACTC
>NZ_PVWO01000203.1 GCF_003003845.1 Chamaesiphon polymorphus CCALA 037
ATGCTCTCTGGTAGGAGTATTCCAGCAGTTCCAATGACCGCTTTGCGAGAAAGACAAATTATGATTGCCGCAAGCAGGACAATAATATTTACCTTTCTCTTTACGGTATGGTTCTAGAGTATCCTTGTAGTTAACAAGAAAAATCTCTACCATGATTAAAATGGAATGCGATCGTCTTCGACCGTTTGGGCTGGTACTTCGATCGCTGGTTCGTCTTGTGTGTGTTTAGTTGGTAAGAAATCGTTCGTTACCATTTTAGTTTGAGCTTGAGTTGCAGTTGGGATTGGATTTGCAGCCGGAGCGAGCGCAGGTTTCGGTGATTCTAAATTGCTCGGAATTGCTGTCATATTTTGTACTGGTGCGGGTAAGAGTAGGCGCGGTTGTGGATTCATAATCTCAACGATTTGGTCGGCAATTATTTCATCAGTACCGACAAAGAATGAGAGCCAATTCTCAGTATTTGGCTCTACATATCCATTGACATAGCACGCTGGCGATTTAGTTTTGCCACCCACCATCTGACGTTTGAAGATCGGGCAAAAGACGCACAAACTATTGAATATCTCGTTTTGCGGACGAAATGGGGCTTTTCGTGCCTTCGCTTTAAGTCTAGCCATATGGGTGCAAAATTGCTGCCAATTCTCACTCAAACTAGCTTGAAACGCTCCTTTAGCAACTAACTTGAGTGGAATATCGTGGAGTGTTTGATTATTTTCATCGAGAAGCATTACTAAATAAATTTGGAAATTGCCAAGATTATTATCCTCTTTGTGTTCGCGTTTCCACTCCCCAACGATTACCAAATTTTGCTCTTGCTGAGTGGCAGCGCGATCGAACGTACCTAACTTACTAATAGCGGCGATTGCCATCCGTGGTTTTGTTAGCATGATGCCAGTTTCAACGCTGCCGTTGTTGTAGGTATATTCGATCGTCATGGCGGGATCTACCTCTTTCCAACCACATTTATTAATTTGGGAGATGGGAATAAATAAACCGCAGTGGTTAGAGTCTACTTCACCGCGCACTGCTTGCACGTAAGGAAAATTGAAATCGGTTGAGTTATACTCTTGAGTTAGATATTTATTGCTAGTAACAGTCATGATTGACCTCAGAATGAAAGATATAAAAAGAACCAACCTCGGTTAAGATTGGTTCTTGGATGGAGAAAAACTTGTTAAAGTCCGTCTCTCACAACGAATAGAAAAGTAAGGCTCTAAAACGAAGCGGTTCTCCAGTTGGTAAAATTCTGTGCAAATTTAGGCATAGCTGTATCCATCCTTTCTGTGTATAGGTTTTACCTCATCAGGTTTACAATAGTGGCGTTTTCCATTTACTCGAACCTCTAACCGTTTCTCGTTTTGAACCACAACACGACCGATGATGCGATCGATCGTTCGAGCAATATCGCCAGTTTTCCAAGAAGTCTTGTACGATTGGCGTGGCTTGGAGCAAGGGAAGCCGAATTTATCCATCCGACACAGGCGACGAGTTCCGTAGCCTGTTGCTTTCACCTTGAGGATTTTACTGGTCAACACTTTGAGCGATTCAGTCACACCCACACACGCCGCATCTAACCAATGTTCTTTCGGAAGTCTTAGCCGAGTGCGGTTGTACTTGGTCTGTCCACCTGTCCCAGTGGTAACGGGAAGTCCAAGTACCTTCAGCGTCTCAAACAACTTCCAGCGAGTGGAGTTGACCGCCGCCGCATCTTTGAGCGGTGCTTTCGCTTGTTTGAGAATCCGAGAAACCAAGTCAGGTTTGCCTTTCAAGAAATCCTTAAGGTCTTTTGTTCCTTTTTTCTGATTACACTTCTCACACGCCAGACACAGGTTAGAAACTCGGTCTGTCCCGCCGTTCGCCCGTGCTTGGATATGCTCAATTTGTAGTGGCACGCATTCTTTAGAGCAGTAAGTACATTTCCGCCCCCACTTCTCTAAGAGATATTCCCGCACCTCGTACCCTGCTAGTGTCCCTTGCTGGTACTCGGTTCCAGAGATTTCGGGATTCTGTATTGCTTGAGTGTCAAACCGAACTAACTCTTGCCGAATCTCTGCCACTGGCGAGAATTTTATTAATCGTTTTACCCATGTTTCGATCGTCAAAACTCGGTGCATCAGGCTTGGAGCTAGCCAACCTTTAGAGCGTTTGCGATTGAGAAATCGAGCTTGACGGTATCGAGTGTGTCGGTTACGACGACCGCGACGCGCGGCTTTTCTTGTTTCAAGCGCATCTTTAATTACCCATCCTCGGTGTTGCAGCTCCATTGCCCAAATAACTTCATCTCGATTATTTACGATTGAAATTCCGGTGAGTTTAGAACCTGGATCGATCCTTAGTGAAAGGGGATAAGTGATAATCTTATCCACTATTCGGTTCATGATTAATGTGAAGGGATACATCCGAAATACAGCAGCTTTACCTAATTCCATCAATTTTCGAGCGTGAGCTGGATGAATTGGATTCATTGGTTGTTTGTTAGCATCAATCAGAAAAACGTAATTGCTCATAGTGTTTTGGTCGGTTTGACTAGTCCTTAGTAATGTGAGCTTCGGGAATGTTAGAGTCTGGCTTGTTTGGGTTGAGACACTTGCTCTATAAACCTTTCGAGCAGTCCTTAATCTCAGCCGACAGAGCTAATCGAACTAGCGAATTCGTAGGTGTCATGACCGCTCTAACGGAGGTCTAATCCTGTCCCTGGTGGGTGAATCAATCTGTTTGCACAGATTTAAGTAGGTTTAATTAACCCCTGGTGATGATGTTAGTTACGATCGCATTATCATACGCATCTTCCTCCATTCTTATCTGAATCAAATACTGCAAAAAGTCTAAACCGTATTGTTTAGATTCAGTTAAGTAGTCGAGGTCGAATACTTCCGGCTCGGAGAATCGTTGCATCCCCCTAATCTTCATCTCCCACCAGTAGCTCTTCACTCTAGTCGAATGACGGTAGGAGATATTTTCTATGGGAATTTTCCAGAACATCTGCAATTGCACGATCCAATCTTCTCGTTCTTGGGGGATATTGTAGCCTATGTAAACTAGGAAAGCTGGATGCTCGCCCTCGTCATTGACCCAATTATGGATGTCTCGACTTGCTTCACAGATTACTAAAGATGGTAACAGTTCGGTAAATATGAAGCTATTGTCGGTTACTTGCCTTTTTATCGGAGATACTGTCATAATAATGAAGAAAATTATTATAGTAAAAAGTCGAAAGACCTTTTTTATTTAACTCAAAAGTAATAAATAACAGGAGTGTTACTTATTACTTTTAGTTAGTAGAGAGTTTCAATTAGGAAGCGATCGGCTCTTCAATTACAGCAATTTCTAAAGGAGCTTCTACCGGATTGGTAGTAGCAAGAATTGCCTCGATCCACAGCGATTTCTTATTTTTGGTGGCACCAACACCCAATTGCTTGGCGATAGCTTTGAGATCTTCGAGTTTTAACGTTTCTAAATGCGCGGGATCTAGATTGAGGGGAGTATCGGCTTGTGACTCTTGGATGGGAGCTTCGGCAGGCGCACTAGGAACGCTCAATACAGCCAAGATGTTAGTAATGCGAACGCCCATCGTCGCAAGTTCTGTAGCGATTCGCATGGTGCCAGTTGCGACTAATTGGGATTCTGGCAGGAAAATAGAGGAATTGACCTCGTTATTAGCAACGGCATATTTAAGGGCGATACCGCTAATAGTCATGGCACTGCCAACGATATCTTTATCGGTTGTTTCGGTGGTGAGAATAACGATATTGGATGTGAAAGTATTCATTAGAAAATCTCCAAAAGTGAGTGCAAACAAAAAGAAGAGAGCCTATCGATCGATAAGCTCTCACAAAGAATAGAAAAAGTAGGAAATAAATAGTAACGTAAGTTGCTAGTGAAAGGGGGTAAAGGGTAAGGGGTAAAGGGAAAAGGAAATTGCAGTATTCTTTACCCTTTAACCTTTCCCCTTTCCCCTACACCTACTAACAATCTATAACTAGCAACTTGGGTTAGTTGCTAATTTGATTTAGCTGCCAACTGCAATTGCTTGACTAAAACTACTGGCTTGAATCTATGGTTATTTTCATCATCTAACCAAGTTTCTATAGTTAGTTCGCCGACAACAGAAAGTACTTGGCCTTTCTGGACGTACTCAGAAGCTTTGAGCAAAGAATCGCCCTGTAATTTGAGTCCGTACCAGTCAGTTACATCTCTGGTTGGTGTTACGGCTAGAGAAGATTCGGCAATTTCAAAGGAGCCGCTACCATCTTTGAGTGGAATGTCTTTGAATTCAGCATTACGACCGACGCGACCGGAAATAGTTACGAACATTGTCATGGAAAATCTCCTATAAAGTGAGTGGATGGGATGAGAATTTTCTCGCAAGTAATTTACAAGAAAGATTGTTGATACTAAGCACCAACAACCTACAATTCTCACAACCAATAAACAAAAAAGCCGTCTATGTTTAGCACAGATAACTAAGATTTATTCACTACAATAGAAGATCGGACTACTAGAATGTTTGAACAAAACGATCTAAACGTTCGATTGTGTTGAAACTTCGTATTCGGTAAACACCTTAGCCTGTTCTAAGACTAATTCTGTCGCTAGAGCTTCCATATCTGGGGGATAGCCATACTGTCTGAGTAAGCGTTTAACTGCGACTTTCATTCGGGCGCGGACGCTTTCTTTGAGGTTCCAGTCGATCGAGGCATTATTTCTAATTCTCTGCACTAAAACGATCGCTAGTTCCCGCAATTTATCTACCCCCATGATTTCCCGTGCGCTGTTGTTTTGCGATAGAGCATCATAGAAAGCTAGTTCGTAAGGCTCTAATTTGAGTTCTTCACCCCTAGCGTTTGCGGCTTTGGTATCCTTGGCGAGTTCGAGTAATTCCTCTAACACATCGATGACATCGATCGCTTGGCTGCGATAGCGGCGGAGGGCATCATCTAACATTTCAGCTAGCTTGCGACTTTGGACGATATTAGTTCGGCTGCTATGTTTAATTTCATCTTTAAGTAGTTTCTGGAGCAGTTCGACGGCGAGATTTTTGTGCTCCATGCCGCGCATTTCGGCCATAAATTCATCGGAAACGATCGAGATGTCGGGGTTCTTAATTCCGGCTTCGTCGAAAATATTAATCACGGCATCCGAGACTAGGGCTTGGTCTACTACCTGCCGAATGGCGGTTTCGATTTCTCGGTGGGTAATGCCGTTGTCACTACCATCGAGCTTTCTAAGGCTGCTTTGGATGGCTTGGAAGAAGGAAATTAACTCGGAAGCGGCGATCTCGTCGGGATGGGGAACGGCGAGGGAATGGGCTTTAGACAGGGCATTAACTTCGGTGAGAAAGCGGTCTTTGATACTGGGAGCGGCGGCATGGTTGGCAGCTCCGATCAGGATATTTAGTTTCTCACCAGTATCGGTGCTGAAATAGCGATCGTAGGCAAAGCCAGACATAATCTGCGCGACGGTTTCTAGTTTGGCTAGCATCAGTCCTACCGCGACATCTCGATCGAGAGCGAGATCGCCCTGTCCGCCGCTCTGGGAGTAGAAAGCGAGGGATTTTTTGAGTTCGGCAGCCAGACCCAGATAATCTACGATCAGTCCGCCTTGTTTTTCGAGGAAAACTCGGTTGATGCGGGCGATCGCTTGCATCAGGTTATGGCTTTTGAGGGGTTTATCGATATACATGGTATGCAGACAGGGCGCATCGAAGCCCGTCAGCCACATATCGCAGACGATAACGAGTTCCAGGCTATTATCAGGGTCTTTGAGACGCTGGGCGAGGCTTTGACGATTAGTTTTGCTGGTGTGGTGTTTGACCAGATTTCCCTCATCTGAGGCGTTGGCGGTGATGACAACTTTAATTTTGCCACCGCTGAGATCGTCGCTATGCCAATCGGGGCGAAGTTTGATAATTTCGTCATAGAGATTGACGGCAATTTGGCGATTGAGGGTGACGATCATCGCCTTACCCTTATTCACTTTCTGCCTTGCCTCAAAGTGATTGATGATATCGGGGGCGATTTGTTGCAAGCGTTTGGTCGAACCAACGATCGCTACAATGCTAGTCTGTTTAATTTTAGCGGCTTGGGTGGTGCTGAGTTCTTCAAAGCTCAGATCGTCGTCTAGCTCGTCGAGAAGCTGTCGCCCTGTTTCGTCTAAATCCACGGGTACTAGGCGGCTTTCGTAATAAATGGGTACGGTGGCTCCATCGACTACAGCCTGAGCGATGTCGTAGATATCGATATAGTCCCCAAAAATGGCGGGGGTGTTGACATCGGACTGTTCGATCGGGGTGCCAGTGAAGCCCACAAATGATGCGTTGGGCAGGGCATCGCGGAGATATTTGGCGAAGCCGTATTGGGTGCGCTTGCCCACGACATTACCATCGGCATCGAGGATATCTACCTGTTTAGCTTTGAATCCATACTGGCTGCGATGGGCTTCATCAGCCATGACGATAATATTGGTGCGATCGCTAATCTGGGGATAGAGGCTTTCGCCGTCGGCGGGGGAGAATTTTTGCACGGTAGTAAAGATAATCCCACCGGAATTCACATTCAATAATTCCCGCACCCTTTCGCGGCTGTCAGCCTGTTGGGGTGTTTGTCTGAGCAACTGCTGACAGTCGGCAAAGGTACCAAAGAGCTGGTCGTCTAGGTCGTTACGATCGGTCAACATCACGATCGTTGGGTTCTGGAGGTGGTTTTCGACTACCAGTTTTCCGACTAGAAAGACCATCGATAGCGACTTACCGCTACCTTGGGTATGCCACAGGACACCGCCTTTGCGATCGCCTGTTGTGGAGGTCGCTTGCACAACTGATTCCACGGCTTTGTTAACGGCGTAGTATTGGTGGTAAGCAGCGACTTTCTTAACGGTGGTAATGCTAATGATTTTGGTGTCGAGGTCTTCGGTTTTGGATTTCTCAAAGACGGTGAAGTGGCGGATCAGGTCGAGCAGGGTAGACCGTTGCAACATGCCGTTGGTCAGGATCTCTAGTTCGTTGATATCTCGTTCGGGATCGTGTGTTTTCCAAGTGGAGAAGCGGCTGAAGTCGGCGGTGAGGGAGCCAGCCCGCGCCTGTAAGCCATCGGAGATGACCAGTAGGGCATTGTAAGTAAAAAGGCTGGGAATCTCGCGTTTGTAGGTTTGAAGCTGGTTGTAGGCGGCGTTAAGATTGGCTTTTTCGTCGGCGGCGTTCTTGAGTTCTACCACCACTAGGGGCAGACCATTAACGAACAGCACGATGTCTGGGCGGCGGTTGCGGTTATCTTCGATGACGGTGAATTGATTCACTGCTAAAAATTCGTTGTTTTCGGGATGCTCCCAGTCAATTAACCAAACTGGTTCTCCTCTGGTTTCACCGTCTTTTTGGTACTCAACGGTGATGCCTTCGGTGAGGTAGCGGTGGAAGGTTTCGTTGTTGTTGAGAAGATCGGGGCTGGCGATGTTAATGATTTCCCGCAAGGCTTGGTGTCTGGCATCGGGGGGAATAGATGGATTGAGGGTATCGATCGCATGAGTTAACCTACCGACTAAAACCACATCACCAAAGCTTTCTCGCTCTTGGTTCCGACCTTCGGGTTGGATGTCGTAGCCGTTGATGTAGGCATAACCCAGGCTTTGCAGAAGCTGGAGCTGATACTGTTCGATCTCGTCTTCGCTGAGGGACTTCATAGATTCCAAGGGTTAATAATCTCTATTTGACAATCCATGAAATCATCAACATTGCGAGTGGCGATCGTGGCGTTATTTGCCAGACAAATCGCGGCAATCTGCCCGTCGGCTTGGGCGAGGGGCTTACCGATTTTCTTGCGATGTGCGGCGATCTCGGCAAAACAGCTTGCGGCTCGATCGTCAAAATCGAGCATCTGTCCGGCAAAGTCTTCGCGGAACATCGCTTCGGCGGCTGTTCTCAACATCTGGCTGCGTTTACCCTCTGGTAAGATCGCGATGCCATAGAGGATTTCAGCTTTAGTAATGCTGGTTATATATAAGTTTTCCCTAGATTGTGCGCCAACCCAACTTTTGACGGTGACTAATCCTTGGGGCTTCATCAGTTCGGATAATACGTTGGTATCGAGAACGATCTTCATGGTTATTCTGCCGCAAAGTTGGGAGCCGCTCTCATGGCATCTCTGGGAGTTTCGGGGATTTCAAATTCACCTAGATCGGCGAAGCGGCGATCGATCGTGGTGGCAAGATTCTCCATAGGAGAGGCTACGCCAACGATTTGGGGTGATGGTTCTGGAGTTAATACACTAGACAGAATAGATTTAATTTCATCTTCGATCGTCCGTCCGTGTTGGGCGGCGCGTTGTTCTAAACGATGGCTGAGGTCTGGTTCTAGTTGGTGAATGGTGATGTTAGACATGGCAAAAGGCAAAGATATATGACTTTAATATAATTTAAGCTTTCTGATAGAGAAAACGAGCAAAATCTAAAATTTCTTCGCGTTTATTTTCGGGTAAGTTGTCAAAAATAGCGGTAATTTTATCGGTAGCGGTGAGCCATTGTTTGGTTTGAGCCTGCCAAACGACCATAAACTGCTGGGGAGTTAGAACGCACAGTGCTGTGGTTTCGCCGTCTTCGTTGCTGAATTCGACTTCAAAATGATTGAGGTCATGGCATTCTACGATCGCGCCTTGAGAGCCGATCGATTGTTGACGCTCTGGCAAGTTGACCAAGAGTTCGATCGTATCAAGTAATTCTGGTTTCATCGTTTACACCTCAACGCGAAGTTGACCGCTCATCAGTTTAGGGAGAAGAGTATCGCGGGTTTTCGTTAGAGTTTGAATTTGATTGTTATTTAAGAGCATTTTTTGAAAGAATGGTTTAACAGTAATCTCAAAATTTTCTATGTGAATATTTTGAGGTAAAATCCATTCAATTGAAGATAATATCGTTTGGTTCAACAATGGTTGTCCAGAACCTGTACTAAGCCTATTTAATCCAATTTTTTGCAAGATAAAATATAAAAATGCGTGATTGTCTGCATTTCTGACTTTTCCAATCATTGCATTATCAGTTACCCAACATCTACCCAAGAAATAATAAAGGCTGCCACAATAGCTGCCAACTCTCCCTATGATTATGATATTGTGATAATTTGCTATATTTGCTTTTCCGATAATTCCATTTGAACCATAGATTGGTATATCGAATTCCTCACTTCTTTCTGGAGGAGATTTGCCATTATTAAATGAAGCAATATCTCCCAGCTTCCCAACACGCCAATCTTCGGGGATATCGCCTAACTCCGATCGAACCATCACCCCCCCAGAGGACTTATAGGGTTTACCGTCAGCGTTGGGGAACTCGAAATCTATAAACCAATGCTTGAAGATCGATCGGGCGATTTCTTCTAGGGTTTCGTTCTGTTTTCTGAGGTTGTCGATTTTGCGATCGAAGTTCCCAAGAATTTTAGCAATAGACCTTTGTTCTTCTAATGTAGGACAACTAACTTTAATAGACTTTAAAACACTTGTATTAATTCGACCTGTTCCGTGAGATGCAGATTCTACTAAACTCATTAAATGATATTTAGATGAAAGCATCCAATAAGCTAGATATTCTGTATTTATAAGTGAGTTATCAGGAATAACAGCTTTAATATCTTGATTAAAAGCCATGTCTTTAGT
>NZ_PVWO01000204.1 GCF_003003845.1 Chamaesiphon polymorphus CCALA 037
CGCAGCGCAACTCGATCGCGCGTACCATCACCAACGGTGAAATCGATCGACCAGCCGACTTTTATACTACCAGCCTCGGCTCCGTCCAAACCGTCCAAGTCGAAGCCCGCGTCGCCGGACTTGCCAGCCAAATCACCCAAAGACTCGAACTTACCAGTACCCCCGCCCGCACCCAACCCGAAATCGTCCTGCTCCTCGGCGGTGCGATCGCCGAACGCCTCACCTCTGGCGGCGATATCGGGCTAGGGGTCATCAGTCTGGCCAGTTCCAACATTCTCAACACGCTTCAAGATCGCATTAGCGATGTCTTTAGCCTCAGCGATTTTCGACTGTTTCCGACCATTATCACCAATTCTAGAGCTAATAGTAATAGTACTTCCACCTTTGGCATCGCCGCCGAAATCGGCACCGAAATTACGCCCAAATTTTCAGCCTCAGTGTTCAAAATTCTCACCAATGGTGAGTCGCCATATTATAGTCTCCGCTATCGCGTCAACGACCAAGTTTTACTCCGAGGTTCTACCAATCTCTTCGGCGAAAATCGCGCAATTGTAGAATACGAACAGCGGTTTTAAACTAACGTTAATTCGACGTTTTTTCGGTTCTCACTAGATCTCGAATTTAATTCGATCGCTAACGTTAATATGTTAATATTTTAGCGATCGCGAAGATATTTTAGTGCTAATATCTGTAGCACTGAGATCGATATTTCTCGGTTAAGCCCAAATCAGGTAAATTAAGGGTTAGTCTTCAATACTTCTTGGTTAACAACTGCTGACGACTGAAGTCGTAGCTAGTGATACAAAGTCCGCCTTCGCAGACTAAGATATTCAGTACAGCTTCGGCGGCTAACAACTTAACCGAGAAGTATTGAGAGTAAAACACTCCGTCATTGGCTTTGGGGTAACTATTTTCCATCCCAACTAGTTGCCGCACTAGTTAAAGCTTGTTCTACGGTTTTTTCACCTAACATTGCTGCTTGGAGATTTTCATAGATCGCTTTCTTGAGTGCGTCGAGATTCTTTAATGGGGGAATGAGAATCTCCGATTGGGCTAATTGTTGCGCGCTAATCGATTTACCTCGATCGAGTGCAGATTTATCTTTACTGGCTGCTAATTTATTAATATATTCTTTCACGGCTGCGACATTAGAAGGCAACGTATCCGAAGCTTCGGCAAAGGCCAATTGATTGCTAGCGTTGGTAATAAATAGCGCGAACTTAACTGCCGCGTCGGGAGTTTTGGTAGTGCGGGGAATGACTAGATTCATTACTGCGACGCCTTTTTTACCATTAGGCCCAGATATTTGAGGAGCCACGGCAGAGACTTTGGCAATTTGAGGCGCGTTTTTAGCGATCGTATCGATAAACGGTGCCCCAGCAGAGAGCATCGCCGTCTCTCCCGCTTGATAGAGTTGAATGCCCTGTTGATGTCCCTGCGTGAGGGCTTCCTTGGGCAGGAAGCCCTGACGATACAGTTCGACCCAATATTCAAAGGCTGCTTTACCCGCAGGGGTATTAAAGGCCGCCTTGCCCTGCGGATCGACGAGCTGGACGCCCATTTGCACTAGCGATTCGAGGACATCGTTACTATCTTCAGGCACGAAGGTGGTAAAGAAGGCATATTTACCCGTTTTTTCTTTAACTTGCTTGGCAACTTGGGCTAATTCTTGATAAGTACTCGGCGGTTTGGTAATGCCTGCTTTGGTAAATAGTTGTTGATTATAGATTGTGACATTGGTAGTCAGATACCACGGCAAACTAAAAGCTTTGCCATTAAGCGTACCAGCTTGCCAGATGCTCGGTACGTACTGCTTATTTTCGCCCTTAGTTAAGACCGAATCCAAATCCAACCATGCATTTCTAGCGGCTAATTGAATGGCAAAATCGGGATTGAGATTGACCACATCGGGAGCAGTTTTTGCACCCATCGCCGCTTGGATCTTGCCTTGCATCGCTCCCCAGGGTACATCCACCCAGTGGACTTTAATACCGGGATTGGCAGTTTCAAATTTACCGATCGCGTCTTTAAAGTAGTTGTTAAACTTCGGCTGAAGCTGCATCGTCCAAAACTCTAACTTGGGAGTTTTTGGAGATTGGAGACAACTGACAACTCCAGTAAGTAGCAGTCCCAACAAACCACAGATGAGGAAACGACGAAAATTAGCAATTTTGACCATTAGCACTAGCACCCCTCGATCGACACTCAGGTATTATCGGTGATTTGGGCGATCGCGGCTAGGGGTAGCGGTAGGGAAAGTAGCAACGTTCGCCAAGTGGAAAACCCGAGTGCAGAATATTCCCATCGTACTAAGCGCGGGGACATTTCCCTTATCGCCGACAGCGTAGCATATGATTTTTTAGTATATGTTAAAATTTTCAGAACGCTGCGGGATAACAAGCTTGCTGGAACCGACAACGCCTGTCGCTAACCGCATGGCGGAGCAAGACAGCATTGCTCTTTGGCTCGATCGTCAGGCCGCCCCTAAATTGAAGGATCTAGAGAAATAACTCATGCGTGTAGAGGAACTAGAGTTTGCTAAGCAAGTTTTTTGTGCCTATAACGGGTGCTTCATGCGCCGCGATCTTGAAGCCTTGCGCAAACTCTACACTGACGATGGATCGTTCGTATACTTTGACAACCATGCTGATTGCGATTCACATAATCTTGACGACCACCTCTCAAAAGTCGGTGAATTTTTCAAGGCTGGGGAAATAGTAGAATTGGAGACAGAAGTTCTAGGTTGTAGCGTGCAAAGAGAGTCAGCCACGATCGCTGCTCATGTTCGATACAAACGAGAGAATCCTGAGCCAGGAGTAAGAGCTTCGGTATTTCTGGAGCGGCATGGCGAAGAATGGAAAATTCGTCATATTCACTACTCAACCAATCCCAATAAGGTTGACACCTAAAAAATCGCTCAACTGGAGCAACAATGGCTGTCTGCTAATTTGCAAAGCTTATCGTCGTCAGGTTAGCTCAGCCTTTAAAAAATCGATCGAGCTAAAATTGGCACGTCACACGATCGAGCTAAACGCGATCGAAAGTAAAGATTTACACTGTCGATCGACACTCAAGTATTAGCGGCGAGCTGTCTCAAGGGCGGGGGGCACTTTGTCGAGCCACCCCTAAGAGTTGCTTTGTGAGTTCTCCCCCGTCAAACATCAATTCTTGAAATGCCGCCTCCAAATGCTCATCCCGAATGCAAAGTTCGCTTCGCTCATCTGCTGCAAAGAGTGCTGCTTTTCGCACTAACTCCCGAATAAAAGCCGCACTCACGCCTCGACACCGCTCGACCAAGCTGGGCAAATTCTGAATCTGAAGCACTAACCCTTGACTATACAACTCAAACAATCGTTGCCGACACTCAGCATCGGGGAGCGGAATCTCGATCGCTTGGTCTACGCGTCCTGGACGAGACGCAAGCGCAGGTTCTAAGATTTCGGGTCGATTCGTCGTCAACAAAAACAGGACATCCGCATCATCTGCTAATCCATCCATCTGATTGAGCATCTCAAACAAGATAGCATTGCTATTTTTGCTTTGGTGGGTGCGTTCTTCTGCAATCAAATCCACATCTTCTAGAACGATCGTGGCAGGTTGTAGCAGGCGTGCCATCGTGCAGGATTGCTCGATCGATCCCACGCCACCCCCAGTAATTAAAATCGTCGTCCGATCTGGCATTTGGCTGGCGAGATACATCATAGTTAAGGTCTTTCCCGTACCAGGAGGCCCATAGAGCAGTAGCCCGCGCTTGAGATGCTGTCCTGCCGCTCTGAGCATCTCGCTCGCGCGGGCAAACCCTAACGTTTGCCGCTCGATCCGAGCCAGTAACGCCTCTGGCAGAATCAGGTTAGCACGCTCGATCGATCGCAGTTGATGGAATTGCACCGTCACCGTGCCACCTTTTTCTTCCTGTAATGAGATCGTGCGTCCTCGATACACATTGTGTCTTCGCATCTCGGTTCGTAAGTGCGCGAGAAACGCTTCTGCCGTTTCACACTGTCGCGCCATGACATCGATCGAGAGATTTGGCGGGAAGCCCAGTTGAGAGGGGCCTTTTACCAGCACCGCCAGACGCTCCTGCCCGACCCGAATTAAATAAAGCCCCGATTGTACGCAGGTTTTAACTCGATCTGCATCCAGTAGTATATTAGAATATTCCACAGGGCCAAGTTGGGGGCTAGATCCACCCATTAACCCCACCGAACCAGGCACGACTAATTGAGACAAGCCGGAGAGGATCTTCTCTGGCCCGCCAATCCCCATCAGCTCTGCCCTGCACTCCGGTCGATCGAGATAAGCTTCGAGTGCATTTTGAACATTGGGCTGGTCAGACTTTTCAAACTGTTGGGTAACGATCGGCAATTGTGTCGGGTCTGTCTCGAAGTGAGCACTCAGCAGGCGCACGAAGATTGGTGCTTCAGCATCAGTTGAGGAGGCAATTCGATCGAGAAAACCCTTGAAGGAGGCACCAAAATCTTGAGTAGAGAAGGGTCGATCGGTAGACATCAGGCAACACCTCTAAGAAGGGCTGTGGAATCAGACGTATAGATGATGGGAAAGTTTCGATAGGCGATCGAACATAGACATTCACACTGTCGATCAACATTCAAATCCGATCGGCAATTCGATCGATCGCGGCTAGGGTTAGAAAAACAGAACCATGCCCTACGTTAGAATATTGATACCGATCGATCTGAAGATCCCTTGACTAACAAGATCGCCCAATTCCGTCCATATCAGCCGCTCCTGCTCCGGATTTTGCATGGTTTCACGGGGTTATTTCTCATTGCCGCTATTCTGAGTGCCTATTGGACTTACGATACTTACGATCGACGCTGGGGTGGTTTCCTGCCCATTTACCGAGATATAGAAGGCATCCACGGCACCTTTGGGCTATGGACTTTGCTGATATTTCCAGCGTTTGCAATCTACGCCTTCCATCGGGGGCAAAGGCGTCTAATTCAGCCTGACTCTTTGGGCAAGCTGGCTCAGGTGGGTACACCCATTTGGTGGTACACCCTCAGCCGCATCGCTAATACTCTAGCCCTGGTCGCATTAACCTTCGCCGTGTTCAGCGGCAAGATGATGGACGATACCTGGCTCCCCAAGGGGGAATTAACCCATCTCTGGTACTACCTTCATTTAAGTTCGTGGGTAGTAATGATAAGTGCGATCGGCCTGCACCTGCTAATGAATGCTAAGGTAGGTGGCGCACCGCTACTGCTCTCCATGCTGACTTGGCAGTTCCGCGATAAGGATCGTCCTGTGCTCTGGCTGGCTCATCTCTCCCAGTGGTGGTCGGGCGTTCGGCAGGGAGCGTGGACGAGGTGGTTTCAACCAATAACAGCGACGATCGTCCTAGAAATTGCGATTTTAGTGAGTATTGTAGCTGCCTGGATTATTCCTCTGTTTGAGTAGCAGCTTCAGCAAGCAGGGGAAACAACGATCGAGATGAAAGCGATCGAAGGTCAAGATTCACACCGTCGATCGACACTCAGGTATTATCAGCGATTGGGTCGATCGCGGCTAGGGGTCGCGAAATCGACAACTGGTAAATGTGTCAAAAATGCTCAATTTTATAACACTCATTCCTTGGGGATGCCTCTTATGATGAAAGAAGAGGTACCGCAGAAAGCAATGAATACCAGAATGAGTAACAAAAATGTGCTCTGGCTGCGCTGGACGATTGCCAACGCTCTGTCAGAAGCAGTTGGGCTGGGCACAACCTTCACCACGATCGGATTGCTGACTGCCAAGATCGAGGATCGGCAGACAATGGGAATTCTACTCTCTTTCGCGATCGCCGTCTCGTGTGGGGCGATCGAAGCTACGATCGTGGGACTGGCGCAGTGGTGGGCAATGCATCCGTGGTTCCCAACCATCCGACGCTTGGCATGGTGGCGTGCTACTTCGATCGGTGCGTTGGTCGGCTATATACTGGGTTATATTCCATCTACCTTAATGAGCATAGGTGAAGTGGCAACGCAGACTCCCACGGCAGAGCCACCACAGTGGGTGACGCTAATACTCGCCGCTGGGCTGGGCGCGGTAGCAGGTGCAGTACTGTCCTTTGCACAGTGGCGGGTTTTACGCCGTAAGGTCGAACGCGCTGGGCTGTGGATTCCCGCTAATATGCTGGCATGGGCATTCGGGATGCCAGTTATTTTCTGGGGTATGGATGTAGCTTTCACCATGAGCGCGGTCTGGCAATCTGTGCTGGTTATAGGCGTTGCTCTGCTAGCCGCAGGCGTAATCGTGGGAATCATTCACGGGCGGTGCTTGATGATTCTAGCTGGAGAAAATTAGACGATCGCCAGCACTACTGCCCAACTCTTTTGGCTGGACTATTTCAATCTCGATCGTTATGGTTCGAGAATCGATCGTTAAATAAGTAACAGCTCATCAACTGTGACCCACCATTTAAGTCAAGACGCCTCTTGCCTAAAGGCAAGAGGCGTCTCGAAAAGGTTGCATAAGTTGATGACTAGAATTTACTAGCAGTAATTGTGTAGAGATCGAATTGTTGAGTATTATCTCTATAAACTACTGTTTTGCGATGTAAATCTAGTTGAATCGTGACATTTCTAGACTTATCGAACAAATAAACCGACCAATCATCGCGTCCAGTTTCTGTAAAACGAAAGATTGTGTTGCCTCGATCGTTAACTTCTTTCCAATTACCGTTACCTAGAGCCATAAACGAACCTTGGGGATGACTTACTGCCTTAACATTGTGACCATTTACTACTACTTTGCGGCTGGGTTTTTTGGTAATTCCACAAACTGATTCTTTGCCCCAGATCGTTGTTCTCCACTGTCCGTTCCATTCGCCACCAACTGCGGCAGCAGCTACAGGGCATTTAACTTGGGCATCTTCATTATTCCAAATCGGCCCTGCTTTAATATCTTTTGTAGATGCTTGAGCCGCAGAACCTAGCAGCATCGAAGTACCGATTGTGGTAACACTTAAACCGAGCAAAACCAGAGATTTGAAGTTCATGATGAAATATTCCTGTGTGTAGTTGATTCAAGCTCGTTTGAGCTTGTGATGATACTCACGTCAGGAATTTTAAATTATGCAGCGAGTGAAAAAAATTTTTCAGACGATCGAGAATTACCAGTGCGGACAATTTTTTAGCAACGCCTGCGATTAAAGCTGCGCGACAATTTTATAGATAGCACTGGTAATTGCGGTTAGTTCCGATCGTTGAATGATATACGGTGGCATCGTATAGATCAGTCGCCCAAACGGACGCAACCAAACGCCCTCTTCGACAAAGCGGGGCTGGATCGCTTGCATATTCACCGGAGCGTGTAACTCCACCACCCCAATTGCCCCCAACACTCGCACGTCCATAACTGCTGCCAAACTCCGACAAGGTTCCAGTTCGGCTTTGAGCTGAGTTTCGATCGATCGAATCGTCGCTTGCCAATCGTAACTTTCGAGCAAGGTCAAATTTGCGAGCGACACCGCACAGGCTAACGGGTTGGCCATAAATGTCGGGCCGTGCATAAATACCCCGGCTTCACCTGCTGCAAAAGTCTCGCTAATTTCTCGCGTCGTCAGCGTCGCTGCGAGGGACATAAAACCCCCAGATAGAGCCTTACCTACGCACAGAATATCGGGACATACCGCCGCATATTCGCAAGCAAACATTTTGCCAGTGCGGCCAAAGCCAGTGGCAATCTCATCTAAAATTAGCAATACATTGTATTCTTCGCATAAAGCCTTAGCTTGGCGCACGTATTCTGGATGATAAAAGCGCACCCCGCCAGCATTTTGCACTACTGGCTCAAAAATGGCGGCGGCGATGCGATCGTGGTGAGCGGCTAGCAACGCTGCAAAGCTATCGAGATCTCGTTGTTGCCAATCATCCTCGAAGGCTGTCTGCGGTGCCTCGGCGAAATATTGTTGAGTCACAATATTGCTAAACAGATGGTGCATCCCATTCACCGGATCGCAGGCTGACATCGCGGCAAAGGTGTCCCCATGATAGCCATTGCGAATGGTCAGAAACCGCTGTTTTTGAGGTAAGCCGCGATTGTACCAATACTGCACCGCCATCTTCATGGCAACTTCTACAGCAACCGAGCCAGAGTCACAAAAAAATACCTGCTGGAGTGGATCTGGCGTAATAGCAACCAATTTCATCGCCAAATCTACCGCTGGCTGATGAGTCAAACCACCAAACATGATGTGCGACATTCGACCGATCTGTGCGTGGGCTGCTTGGTTTAAGTGGGGATGGTTGTAACCATGAATGCAAGTCCACCAGGAGGAGATGCCATCAATGAGCGATCGACCATCCATTAACTGAATATATACGCCCTGCGCTGACTCTACCGGAAATACTGGTAACAGATTGGGCATGGCTGCATAGGGATGCCAAACATGCAGGCGATCGAAATCGAGGAGTTGTTCTAAAGACGGCATGGAGTATGAGGGTCGATATTGCTAGTATATTCTCAATGCTCGATCGATCGAGAATAACTGGTTTGGTTTTTGTCGAGCGACGATAAGTTATCGAGCGCATCGGGATCGAACCACACAAATTTTGACAATAACAGGAATCCAAAACTAATGGACGCCGCTACTAATTCCATCCGCGCGTTGGCGAAGCTTCCCTGTAGGGGAATTGTTGTCGAACCTTCTGTACCCGAACGGTTGGTAATTCGCCCTGTCGAACTTGCCACCCCATTACCCCACGAAGCGATCGTGCGAGTCGCCGCCATCTCTCTCAATCGCGGTGAAGTGCGTCGCTCTCAGACAGCCGCAGCCGGATGGCGACCGGGTTGGGACTTTGCAGGTACGATCGATACACCCGCTGCTGATGGTTCGGGATTTCCGGCGGGTACGCGGATTGTGGGATTTGTGGCTCAAGGAGCTTGGGCGGAGCGAGTAGTAGTGCCGACTCACTCGATCGCTGCCCTACCAGATACAGTGTCGTTTAAAGCTGCTGCAACGCTGCCAGTTGCTGGACTAACCGCCCTACTCGCTCTCGAATGCGGGGGACTATTATTAACTCGATCGGTGCTGATTACCGGGGCATCTGGCGGGGTTGGCTACTTTGCCTGTCAGTTAGCCGCACGTTCTGGTGCGATCGTTACCGCCCAAGTTCGTCGTCCCGAACAGGTCGATTTTGTGACGATGGCTGGCGCGCATCAAGTTATTGTGGGCAATGATTTTTCAACTTACGCGCCTTATAATTTGGCACTAGATTCTGTGGGTGGGGATGTTTTACCGAGAGTGTTGGAAAATTTGGCACCAGACGGTACCTGTGTGATGTTTGGGGCAACTGCGGGTACAGAAATTACCTTTAATGCGTCCAAATTTTATGGTGGTGGCGGCTTGAGTTTGTATGGTTTTATCCTATTTCACGAACTCAAGAAACAAACTGCGGCGGCGGGTTTAGCGCGATTGGTGGGGTTAGTTGCGACGGGGGAATTGATTCCCCACATCGATCTCGAAGCACCGTGGACGGATATTGCGACTGTCGCGCAGCAGTTAACGGATCGACAATTTCTTGGTAAGGCAGTTTTACACGTTCAAAGTTGATGTCTGTCTTTGTTTGACAGGGAGAATTCGATCGATAATTTAT